>NZ_CP058561.1:2500477-2813037 GCF_018141425.1 Vallitalea guaymasensis | reverse complement strand
GGAATGCTTAATGCGTTTGCTGCGGCACCGAGGTTCGACCCCCGACACCTAGCATTCATCGTTTACGGCGTGGACTACCAGGGTATCTAATCCTGTTCGCTCCCCACGCTTTCGTGCCTCAGCGTCAGTTACAGTCCAGAAAGCCGCCTTCGCCACTGGTGTTCCTCCTAATATCTACGCATTTCACCGCTACACTAGGAATTCCGCTTTCCTCTCCTGCACTCTAGCAAAGCAGTTTCAAATGCAGTCCCGAGGTTGAGCCTCGGGCTTTCACATCTGACTTACTTCGCCGCCTACGCACCCTTTACACCCAGTAAATCCGGATAACGCTTGCCCCCTACGTATTACCGCGGCTGCTGGCACGTAGTTAGCCGGGGCTTCTTAGTCAGGTACTGTCACTATCTTCCCTGCTGATAGAAGTTTACGATCCGAAAACCTTCTTCCTTCACGCGGCGTCGCTGCATCAGGGTTTCCCCCATTGTGCAATATTCCCCACTGCTGCCTCCCGTAGGAGTTTGGGCCGTGTCTCAGTCCCAATGTGGCCGATCACCCTCTCAGGTCGGCTACTGATCGTCGCCTAGGTAAGCCGTTACCTTACCTACTAGCTAATCAGACGCGGGTCCATCCTATGCTACCGGAGTTTTTACCACTCAGTCATGCGACTCTGTGGTCTTATGCGGTATTAGCACACTTTTCAATGTGTTATCCCCCTGCATAGGGCAGGTTACCCACGCGTTACTCACCCGTCCGCCGCTTTCCACTACCTAAATCACCCGAAGGTTCAATAGATAGCTTCTCGCTCGACTTGCATGTGTTAAGCACGCCGCCAGCGTTCATCCTGAGCCAGGATCAAACTCTCATGTTAAAGTTTCATCTTGACCAGATTGCTCTGGCTTATATTTTATAGACTATCGTCTTTATCCATTAATTTACTAAGGAATTTTCTTGGGTAAAACTTTATTACTAAAGTTTTGTTGTCTAATATACTATTTATTTTTCATTGTTCAAAACTGCGTCGGAGACTATAATAACAAATTATTAGAAATGTGTCAAGCATTTTTAATAAAAAAGTTTTTTATTATTGTTTTATTACTCACTATAATACTATTAACTTTGATAATATCGGTATAATTTCTTCCTTATTATACATCGTTAATACGTACTAAAATATTATTGCTTTTAGTTAACTAATACATATAAAAAAAATATTTTTAAATTATTTCTTCCTATCAATTTTTTGAGTCTCAATCTATTACCACAATAAAAAACATAAAAATAATATCAACAAAAAGACTATCATATTATTCTATTCATTTTTGATAAAATGATAGTCTCTCTGTTTTTATACTATATCTTATCTAACTGTATCTTGCACAAAATAAGCTGCGCTATTATCAGCCCAATATTGTACAGCAACCTTTTCTGTATTATCATCAATACTCCATTGTGTTTCATCAGCATATGGCATCCATTGACTCCATGTTTTTCCATCATCATTGGATACTCTTAAGTATTTTGCTCCTGCTGCTGAATGATGTAATACAATATCATTAGAATCTGCATCTCTAACTAAATTCTCATCATAAGTCCAATATTTTGATGGATTAGCTATTGGATTAGTATCCATTCCTTTTCTGAATCTAGATTCAAATTTACCATATAAATGTTTTCCATCTGTACTCTTAGCATTTTCTAGTATCTCTACTGAATGAATTCCATCATTGACATTTGTTACATATGTAAGAGTTTTATTATTACTGTCATAACATAAATCAGATGCTGAAACTCCATTACCATCATAACGGAATGCATCTTTTACACTATTTTCATCCATATCTTTACTGAACTTCACAGAAATAGTTTGTGTATCACTATTTACTCTATTATCATGTTCTGGTGTTACTGATGTTACAACAGGATCTAGACTTTGTAAATTATCAGCTCTAACGAAAACTTTTGTTTCATAAGGTCCCACCCATAATGAACTCATCTTACCATTTTCACCAAGACGATATCTTTCAGTTGGGTTCATTGCGTTAACAATTTCGTCACCTTCATTCCAACCAGTATGGAAATCTTTTGCTTCTATATTGTCTGACCAAGTGTTAAATGCAACCATTGCCCAGTTTTTTTGGTCTCCCCAAACACGGCTATATACATAAACACCATTGCCTGCATCTGGTTGACACCATCTTTCATACAATTCATCTGTATTTTGAAGTGCTGGATATTGTCTTCTTAAATTCATGATTTTTTGAACATATTGATATGAAGGATTACACATATCAAAGTTATCTTTTACAGCTGGATTAGTACCTGTTTTACAATTAATATCATACCATGCAACACTGCTCATGAAATCTTCACGTGATATACCACCAAGAGCAGTACCTTCTGAAGAAAATCCTTGTTCATCTCCATAATAGAAAAGAGGTACACCAGGCCATAAAGCAATTACACTACTTGCAAGGTTAGATTTTTTGAAACCATCATTTGCACTTGCCATTCTCCATTGGTCGTGATTATCATAGAAATTAAGCATTGTATATCTTGATTCATTTTTTTGTGGATCCCAGAAATCATAGGCTTCCTTGTCTTTATCATATTGAACCTTACACTGATTCAACTTACCATAAGCTTGGTCTTTGATCGCTGGCATGAAGAAATTGAAATACATCTGATAGTTGATACCACCATCCATTGTATATGTATTATCAATAAATGAATAAGGATTTCCCCATTGAGAAGGTTCTTTTCCTCTTCCTACCATTGTAGCACCACGTCCGCGATCACAATAGAATTCACCAAATATAAAGAAGTTATCTTTTCCAAGACTTGCTGCATAATCTTTTACTGCTGGAGCCCATCTCTTAAAGAAGTAAAGAGGTACCTGCATAGGGGTATCCATACGAATACCATCAATGTCTGTTGTTGCAATCAAGGATTTTGTCATAGCAATAATCTTATCTTGAACACGAGGATGAGTTGTTCTAAGGTCATCTAATGAACCATAGATCTTTCCTAAATGATTGCACCATGCATCACCGTAATCTGTAAGATCACCATTATGATGGAAATCACTATTCCAGAAAGAGCCTGTTCCCATACCAGAATCTGTCTTTTTATTCCCTTGGGAATCATACACATCACAGTACTGTCCTTCAGGTATAAATGTATTATCTACAGTAAAATCTTGATAAGTTTCGTTTGGATCTCTAGGTACTAATCTATATTCGCCATTATGAAGTCTAAATGGTGCACCTTCATTTTGGTGTCCTTCAAAGTAATATAAGTCAGACATATGGTTAACAATCATATCAACAATTACATACATTCCTTTTGAATGTGCTGCATCTACCATTTCTCTAAAATCATCTATTGTTCCAAATCTGTCATCAACTAACGTAAAATCTATTTCTCCATATCCGTGATAGGAGTTACATCTGTTTTGAAATACTGGTGAAATCCATATAGCTGTATAGCCTAGAGATTTTATATAATCTAACTTATCAGCTATTCCTTTAAAATCTCCACCGTGACGAGCATCAACTTTATAAAGGTCATATCCGCCATATTTGCCTTCATTGTTTGATGGGTCTCCATCTGCAAATCTGTCTGTAATGAATTGGTACATTGGAACTGTTCTCCAATCATTTGGTGAAGGAAAATAGTTATGTCCTTCCCATTGACCGTAATAACCTGCTGGATTAGAACCATCTTGACTATAGTTTACATTCCAAGCAGCATTTTCATTGGTTCTTGGAGCTGCTAGCCCTGTATTAGTCATAAGACCTAATGCTAGTGGAAGAACCAAAGCTTTTGATATTATTTTTGATTTTTTCATGTTTCTATACCTCCTGAAAACTCCCCAATAAAATCGGGGAGTTAAGTCTTAATTATTTAGCTACCATGTGAAAATCATTTCCATCATTGTTTTCCCAAAATCCTTCTGCTCCTCCACGGTTGTATAGGATGTGGAAACAGTAATCAATGGTATCATTTTCATTTACTTCAACATCTGCTTCATACCATACTTTAAAATTGTGATTTTCATCATAACCATATTTACAAGTCATTGGTACATCTTTTATATCGTTCCATCCGTTAACTCCATAATGAAGTATTACTGCTTCAGTATAAAGACTTGGTTCATACCAACTGTTGTAAACAACCTTGCATGTTACCTTTTGAGCAGGTGCAGCGGCAAAAGCATTTGCTGATAAGCTTCCTGAGACTAATAACATAACTGTTAAAAACATGATACTAGATACTTTTTTCATAATCGTTCATCCTTTCTATATGTTTTTATTATTCAAACGATTCACGTAGTATTTTAGGACAAAGAGGAAATAATTTCAAGAGTGGTAAAAGGTAGGAAACAGTAGAAATATGTCGATAAATAAAAAGTTTGGTCGAGAGGCATTTTTAGGTAAAATATTATATAATCAGGATATTATTTTTCTAATAAAAATCAGCGAAATATTTTTCATGGTAAATTTTTTGTTAACAATATGTCAAATAGTTTGTGATTTTATATAACATAACAACTTATATGATATAAATTTCATGATTTTCCACAAAATATTTTTTGGTGGGTTTGTTGAATTATTATGTAAAAACAGTAGAACTACGCAGAAAATTAGAGGTTTAGCGTAGTTCTAAGTTAGTAAACTTATTAATGATTCCATTCTGTGGTCTTCATACCGCCATCGTTCATTATTCCTAATAAGATGCCTATTGTACATAGAGCTTTTACTATTGTCATTATCTGTTCATTGTCTACCTGTAATCCAAGGTTAGTCAGTATCAGGATAACAGCGCTTGCTATTCCTAAGACGGTCTTTGTGTTAGTTAGTTTTTGTAGTATTCTTTTCATGGTGTTGCCTCCTTTCTTACATGTTTATCCAAGGTTGCTTATTATTGCTAGGATAGTTGCAGTTAGACCTACTATCCAGCCGATGTATTCTCTGTATGCTTTTTTATTGGTTGTATGATCTTCTAGTCTTTGGACTCTATCATCTACGTCGTTAATCACTTGTCTAAGTCCATTGTAGTCTCTTATTAGAGTTTTTGTTTCTGTCATTGCAATGGTAAGATCATTGGTTTCTTTTGTAACCTTTTGTATTGCTTCATAGAATTCTTTTTGTGTGACAACGTTGTTCATTTTTAACCTCCTTTTGTTCGGGTATTTCTTATATAAGATATTGGGTTAAGTTTATTTTAGCATGGGTGAGCACGACATTAACACGAAGTGATTATGGAAATTGTAAAGAGTGTTCTCGGTTGAGAACACTCTTTGTAAGTATTATTTAGTATTTATTTCGTATTAGTATCCTATTTTACATTAAATATTTCAGTATATATAATGATGGATTCCCATATAATTCAACTTTTTGTTATGTACATTTTATAAATAATTATATCTTAAATATAGGTTTATGATTATCTGGAACTGATACATCTATTCTTATCAATTCTTTTCCATCTAATTCCCCATACTCAAACTCCATACTTGGAATACCTTTAGGCTTATTATGTGGTTCTATGTCAATACCCTCCGAATAACAATCGTTGATTACATATAAAATAGTACCATCAACATCGTAAACTACTAAAGCACCTCTTTTACTCAATTTAATTCCTCCTTTTAATATCCAATAATCATATACCCAATTTTAAAAGTTTCAGGGTCTGTGGAATCGCCTTGTTGTCCACCAATTCTAACTATCTGTTTATCATGTAAGCTAAAAATATCTTCTTTTGATATTACAGCAAGTGAATTAGCATTTATATTTCCACCACTCTCTCTTATTGAAGTACAACCTATTCCTACAGACGACCATCCTAACATGGGTTCTACTAATCTATTTGTTGCTTGACCTGAGACTTTATTAGAACTTATAGGTATTCCACTTAAATATTGTGCATTAAATCCTTCAGGCAAAGCAAATTCTACATATCTATTTGAATATCTATCTGCATTATAAAATGTAATTTTACCCATTAATATTTTAGTTGTCTTCGAATTTATGTCATATATATCAGGTTTTTTCTTTAAAATTATACCACTAACGTATTTAGACTCTTGGTAAGATGGAACTTTGAGTTTTCCATCTGCTTTAACCTGAATAAGTTCTAGCTTTCCATCTCCTTTATATACATTCTCATACATGTTAAACTCTATCTGTTTATTACTATAGTGATTGTCAATTTTTAAATAATCAGAACCTCCACTTACACTTTCTTTATGTCCTTTATATACCCCCTCTACATTAGTATTATTTGTAGAGACATCAAATTCATAATATTGGTCATTTCTATAAGAAAAATCTCTCTTATGTATTACTATTACGTATTTTCCAGCACTTAACTTAGTATTAAATTTAAAAAATACTTTTTTTAAAGTAGGTAAATCTTGTACCCCAGTAGTAGGGCTTTGTACCACATAACTTCCTAACTTGTCATTACTATCCCAATTGTATATAGACATTTTTAAATCTGTAGCATAACCATTTCTTTTAACCTTTATAGAAATTGCACCTAAATCTATATCTCTATCTAAGGATACTGGCCACCCAAACCAAGACTCAATACGCTGATAACCTACTCTGTCGCTTTCCTTAATAGCATTAGAGGAGAATTCTACTTTTGTATAAGATTGATACTTTTTTCTTCTACTTATATTATTTATGCTTTCTATATTAGTCTTAGTAGATATAAAAGTCATCTTAGAAGCTCTACTACACAATAGACCTTTAGAAGTTAAGACCGGATTATATACACCTACAGCCGATTGGTACGGAATGTCAACTCTTCTTAACCGCCCAGTAATATTGTTCAGGCTATACAGAATCCCATCGGCGGAAGCAAATAGTGTTTCTTTTCTATCCTCACTTAAAGAAAATTCAGTTGTTACTCTAAGTCCTTTTAATTCAATTTGAGAACCTCCTATGATAGAAATATATGCTTTATATTCACTTGCTGAAGATGTATAGTGCATTACTACGCTATAAGGATTTATACTAATGCATGAATTTTTATCAAAACTAGTAATTTTTACTTCTTTACTTCCATCAGTATTTATCATATAACAATCATAATAATATCCATTTAGAGTAATATAAGTTATCCTATCTTCCCCATCCCTAGGATTAAAAGCTATCTTATGTATTTGTTTATCATTTAGTTTTACTCTATTATTTCCATCAATGTCTATTCTATAAAGTTTACCCCCATCACTCCAGTTAGCATAATATAATCTTTTCCCATCTGTGATTAAACCAATAATGTCATCTCCAGAATTAATCAATTTATCATCTGTTCCATCTAATTTCATAGAACGTAGCTCATTAACACTTCCTGGTGGTGAATAATATAATCTATCGCCTATAAGGGTTATATCATTAATATAAGTATCCTTTAGCTTACGCATATCCGTTCCATCCCAATTATACCTCACTAAACATTTTTTTGAACTATTATAAGTATTGAAGAAGATATAATTATCATTATATACTAATGCATTCATATATCTATTGTCTTCACCATACACAAAAGTTCCATTAAGATTATTGTTACTTACCAAAAGGGGAATATCCTGAGATATAATATAGTCCCCTTTCTTTACATCTATAATTTCAGTAGTCTCACCTTTATTATGCATTGCAAAAAAACTAGTATCTTGACTGCCCCTACCTTTAGGAGCATAGATAAAAAAATTTGCCTCTTCTACCACCTCAACAAAACCTTTAGATAATTCTATGACATTAGTATCATCAATATTTTTTAAAATGTTTGAAGTTACCCCACCATCTAGTGATATTGTTATATCTCCACCAGTTAAATCTGTACTTAATTTAAAGAATAATCTTTTCGTATCAGATTGTCTTTGTAACTGAATTTGAGTCCCAACTATTGTTGGTATTTGATACGTATTTGAATCACTTTTGTATTTCACAAAGTCTTCTTGTTCGTTCGCAATATCAGCCAACTGCGAACCAACTTCCCCCAAAACATCCTCAACATTATCCCCAATAAACTTACCACTTTCATCTTGTATCCTTATCATCTCTGCATCATGAGTATCTGGATGATTATAATTATTGGCATTATCTTCTACGCCACTTAACTTCTCATCCATATTCCCCACTTTTTCATCTATCTTATCCCAGTTATCATTCATCATACTTTTAATATTAAACGTATCTTCTCCATCTATAGCTGGGTCTACTTTATAGAGATTAAGTTTTGATGTGTAATCTGACATTAGATAACACCTCCTTCGAATAGATTTAATTTCGTATTTTGTAATTCGTTGATTGTTCTATTGTCATGTATATCTTTTACCAACAGATATTTAATGTTATACTTCACTCCCAGATGGGCTGGTATAATCTGTTCAATAGCCTCTTTTACAGCTTTCATATTACTTGGTATCCCATAAAAACTATTGAACTTGATATTTATCTTCCCATCTGCAAAGGTTACTTCAACATCTCCATTAGTCCAAGAATCTACTACATCTTTTATCAATTGTTCATCTATCTTACCTATTCCACGTATTTTACTACGTATCCTAGAACGCCTATCTTCATCGGTATCTTTGCTATTACTATCTTGTATTCCAGTATCTTTTTCCCAATTACTAAGTCCTGTAGTAGCAGTATCTAAAAACATTTGATTATAGAGTTCTTTCATATGCGCTTTCAAGTCATCAAACTTTTTATCTTCCACTTCCATTGTTAACTGAAATTCTCTAATACCAGAGTAGTAATCAGGTAGATACTTCATTAAGTCTGTATCATTCATTTAGAGTCACCGTCCCTATTATCGGTACTTGGTCTGTTAATACCACATTACTTGTACCACCATTAATAGTTAGGTTAGAATAATCGCTTCCACCTGCTTGTGAGATAGCATCAAGAAGTATTGCACCTACTTTGGCATAGCTGATTGAATAGTTATCTTTATCCTGCCAGTTATCAGATATCAAATCAGTAAAATATCTACTTAATTCTTTTGTAAATATATTTTTAACATCATCCTTATCCGCATCTATTACAGTAGCAGTTAGATCAATAGTCTGTGAAACTGCTGCTTCTACTGTACATTTTGCGCCTATTGGTGCTGTACCTTTTCCTCTTCCCTCTTTACTTGGATCAATATACTCTTGGATTTCATCAACCAATGCTTGTGATGCTGGCTGCATTAAGGTATCTACGACTATTATTTTAACTGTATAGTCTCCATTCCATCTTGGAATTACTTTAGCAGCTCCTACACCTTTAATATCTTTAGCCCACTTTTGATAGTGATAGATATTTCCTGAAGTGGCAGATTTCTTGACTTTTTCCTGCTGTCTATCAAGTAGAGATTCATCCGTTTCCATATCTTCACCTGGAACAATGACATCTTGTAAAACTGCTGACATCAATCCTTCTATCTCTTCTATAGGGATGAGTGTTCCTGTATCTGAGTTACCTTTTAATCCTTCTTGCTCACATTCTAGAGTTACGTTTTCCATTCCACCACTATTGTCTTTTACAACGTATGTAAGATCACCTAAACCAAATCTACTGCCAACCTTAGGAGTGACCCCTGTGAATGCACCTTTTCGAATTGCTTTAGTAGCATTTCTCCTATAGATACCAAAATCAGCACATTTCCTGTCTAAAAACTCACCACTTGATGAAGTTACAAAGGACATTTTTAATGCTGTATCAAGATCGATATATAGCTGTGCAAGTTCAGCGCAGGCTGGGGCAATTGCATCATATATAATACTGCCTTGCCTCTTATCTACCGTATCTGGTATTTTTGACATTGCATCTTCCACAATTGATTCATAGGTCATATGCTCAAACATTAACCATCACCTCGCTTTCAAAAGAACCCTCAACACTGATGACTTTAAACCTTACTGACATACTTTCTCCTTCATGGGAAAATACAAAATCAGTAACATTAATAATGCGGTCATCGGTAGTTAGTGCATCTCTTATTCGTCGTCTTAGTTCCATCTCTATATAATCGCTATCTTTTCCTATTAATCCATTTAGCTCTGATCCATAAGAAAAATCATATATAAGATATTGATATCTAGCTGTTTCCAAGATTTTGAATACAGCTTGTTTTATTGCATCAATACCATCAATGTAATCATTTATTTTTCCTTCTAACAAATTTAATTTATAGGTTTTTGTTTGTGGTATTATTTCTTCAAAATCCTTTATATTTGTTCCGCTTATAGGTATCATGTCGCCACCACCTTATCTAGCACAATGTATTGTTGTCCACCTTGTGCTCTTAAAAGTACTACTTTATCCCCAATATGCAATAAATTATTAACAGCTACTGTGCTTGTCAAAACCAAGAAATCCTCATCAAGTATGAATCTCTGGTCCACTTGTATCTGTAAGGGATGTATTTCTATAACTTGTCCATAGTAAAAAGTTACATCTTGGCTATTATCTTTTACTCCTTGATTAATCTGCTTTAATGCCCCAATAAATTTCTGTGTATTACTCATCTATATCACCTTCAATGTTAAGCTCATTGTATGTTGATTGTTGCTAAAATTATGTTTTGCATTGTCAACAATAAATCTTTGTTTAAGGTCTATGCCTTTTATATCAACATATATTGAATTTCCTGCTCTTATAGATAAATCACCTATACAATCAAGACTTAATCCTTTTACTACTCTATTTTTAACAGATTGCAGCTGATTAGCCCTTTTTCGAATCTGTGCTTCATTTAACTTGTCATTGACTTTTTCATAGTACTGGAGAAGTCCCCATTTTTTAATATTGCTACTATCTTTTACAATAAATACTTCTCTTTTACCAGTTTGTTTATTGTCTTTATATAGCTTAATCTTATTATATGAATCTCCATCTATACTTCTATCATAGGAATAACTTGTCAATAGACTGCTATCTCCAATAATCAGATCCGTAAACATAGTTGTTATATTCTTAAGGGTTATACTTCCAAAGGAATCATATAATACATACATTTTACCTGTGTTAATCAAAGTATTATCTAAGGTCTTATATATGATGTCTAAAAGTGTCTGCCCATCTTCAACCATTAGAGGTATTTTGTAATCAGTATTTTCTATTGTTCCTAATTTAATGTTAAAATCAGTAGCAATCTTTCTTATGATTTCATCTGCTCTTTTGTTCTTGAATACGTATGTATCCTTATTAAGCAAATACCTTATCTGGTCATAAGCTGTGATACTGAGAGTTTCATCTGATGACCTTTTGATTTTGAATATATAACCGTAGAATATACCAATGTTATCTTTTTTGAAGTATATAATGCTTCCTTCACTTATTTCTAAACCTTTTTCTATGACTAAAGTAAAAGATAATTCAGAGGCTTTTCCTACTCTAACTGTATCCCATGTAATGCTGGTGACCAACTGACTAATATCATGGATATTGCCATTGGATGTATTTTGCATAATTAGATTAATCATAGTCTCACCTCGTTTTGAGGTATTTTCAGCTTCTGTCCTGGATATATCAGGTTAGGGTTTTTTATGTTATTTATCTGAGCTATTTTATTGTACAAGTTACCGTTTCCTAGTTGTAGTTTAGCTATTTTCCATAGGGTATCACCTTTTTTTACTATGTAAGTCTTAGGTATTACCTTAGTTACTGGTCTTGCTCCCTGATAGTCTTTGGTATAAGCCATTTTGCCGTTGTTATTAGATAATGTTATTCGTCTTGCTTTGAATTCACGGTATTCTGTTAGGCTCATGGTATAGTAGATATCTCCGACTTCTCCTGCTCTTTCAGTTATCTCAAAGTCTTCTATCATCCATAGTCTATCTATAGGATAATATCCACCTGTTACTTTGAATGTTAGGATTTTATTACTCTGTTTCCAACTGTATATTTTGTTTACATAAACACTTGGATGTTCTAAGTTATTTGTCATTACAAAGGGTGCTTCTTCTAATGGAAAGAAACTGCTGATACTTATTTTCAAAAGTTTTCTATCACCTGAACCGACTACTTCACCAAACTGGTAGATATTATAGGTTTCTGTGTTCCCTGACTGAGTGACGTTAATCTCTTCTGGATTGACTGGGAGTAGTATTTCTTCTTCACTATTATCTAATAGTCCTATATAAAATTTATACATCTATGCATACACCCCCTGTGCTGAATTAGTGACTTCTGTTACAAGAGCTTCAGTTATCTTGCCAAGAAGTCTATCTGCGTCTGCATTTTCATTGACAGTCATATCGCCCATTGATACTGTTGGAGTTAAGGTTACAAAATTCTGTATCATTTCTCGTTCTGCTACGTCTCTCATAAGTTTTACATCTTCATCGGCAATGTCTACATCATCGTTTATCTTGTTAACTTGTACCCCTACATCTTTACTCTTGCCTGTTCCATTGCCATTGCTTTGTAACTGTTCTGTTCCTTCAACTTTACTTTCCAACTGTGCTATACCTAATTTTTCTTTTAATGCATCTGCTGAAAAGTTTTCTATAGCTCCTGCCACAGCTTCTTTAGCACCACTTAGATCAACTTTACCTTTTCTGATAAATTTTCCTGTTGCTTCAGCTGCTCCACTGAAATCAACTTTCAGATGGTCTATTTTCCCTATATTTGCACCTAGCATATTAAGTCCAGAAATAATTAGATTAATGCCATCTATAAATGGATTAACAAATATATTCAAGAATGTATTAATACCATCACCAGCAAATCTAATGATCCCTTCTGCTGCAGATGCAAGTCCTTCTATGAGACCATTGATTCCCCATTCAACGAAATCAAAGAAACCTCTTGTTAAATTGGCAACTGCTGTTCTAACAGGCTCCATAGTTGCAATAAGTGTTATAAGAATTGTAATTAAAATGATAATAGCTTTAATTACTATCATAGTCGGATTGGCTTCTTGTATAGCTTTTAAAATTCTTTCTTTGATTATACGTATTTCCATAACTGCATTATGAATGGTCGTTGCTAATGTTATTGCTCCAATTGCTAATGCAACAGCACCTAGAACAGCCAAAACTATATGAGAATTCTCAATCACTACAGATAACATAGAATTAATCATATCCATTAATGGTTTCACATAATCTAATAGCATCATAACTCCACCAATTATTTTTTCTATAATTACCATTATCAGGTCAAGCATCGCTACAAACTCTTTACTATCAAAAAATGCTAATACTTTTTCCAAAACCGGTTGTATGGCTGTTGCAATCCTACCACCCATATCAACCCATGTATTATTCCATTTTTCTTTTATCTTATTGACCGTATTTGAAAATTTTTCATCCTGTGTAATACCTAGCTTAATATTTTTCCCTATTGGTGTTTCCCAGAATTTTTTTATATAACTAGTTGCTTTCTCAATTCCTACTGGAATACCCGAAAACCATTTTTTCTTCTTAGTAGAACCTTTTTCTCCTGCTTCTATTTTGCTTTCTGATTCTTTATTTTTCTTTCCTATTAATTGATTCATCTTATTGATGATACCTTTCATAGGATTTTCCATTGTTTCCTTTACATTACTAATTTCTTTAATTTTATCAGAGAGTTTGAATCCTTTCTTCATCTTATCAATAGCCTTGTATCCTTCTTCAATCTTATCTTTATAAGTATTGAATGTAGATATATTCTTTTCTATTGTAGTACTTAATTTATTCAACATCTCTACTGAATTATTTATTGTTGTTATTGCCGTCATGTATTCACCACCTTCATTAACGTGTCTTATTATAAGCCTTCTTCTCAGCTTCTATATGTAAATCTACACTAGCCATTACAAAAGCTTTTTCACGTCTTGGTAAATCTACAAATTGTTGAGGGAGTAAGTTTATTTTATGTAGTAGATAATGAGCATAATTAGCATCTGAATCTCCCTCAATAATTAGTTTTTTGCCTGTTCTTTTAACTCCTCAAGGTCTGTATATCCAGATAAAGTCTGAATTTGATCTGCCAATGTAGCAATTTCTCCAGGTAACATAACTTTCTTGATATAATCTTCTGGTGTTACGCAACCAACACTTTTAATACTATCTGCTTCTTCAAACTTAGGGTCTACAGTTCCTTTTATAGCAATTAATCTATTGAATTTGCTTACATCAAAATCAACTTTTCCTTTTTTACCTGTACGCATACATATTTTCTGGATATCTGACATTTCGCTGTCTGTAATGGCTCTAATCTTGAATTTTAATAAGCTGCCTTTTTTGTCTTTGAATCTATTAGAAACTAGTACCTCTTCTGTGATATCATCAATAATATTTTCATTTAAAAATGCTTGTAAACTACTCATTCTCTTCACTCCTCTAATTGTTTTATATCTTCATAGAGTAAGGAAAGCAAAAGCCTCCCTTTACACATATGAAAATAGTTCTGTTTGATTTTCTATTAAACTACGACCTATTCTATGACATTAAATTTGTTTAATACTTCAATATCATCAAATGTGAAGCTTAATTCTTCATCTAATACATCTTTATCAATATCAAGTTGTCCTATGATTACACTGTCAATATTACAGTTTTTTAGTACAACTGTTTGTTTTCCAGCTTCACTTGCTGGGTCTTCATTCACTACTTGAATGTCAAAGTATACATCTTTTCCAGTTTTTATATAATCAAGCATCAATTGTCTGAATTCACTTGTTATATAATAGATAGTCATACTTCCTGTACCTTTCCAGCCAGTAGCTTTACTATGAGTTGCTCTACTGCCTAGAACTTTGATCTCAGATTTGTTCTTTTCAATCTTGGCATCTATTTTTTTAATATAAGCCATTTCTTTTACAACACCGTCGATTGTCTTAAAGACTTTTCCTTCTCTTCCTGATATAATATCTTGTGCTTTTAAAATCGCCATATTATTTCACCTCCACAGTCATATACAGTTTTTCCATTCCATCTACAGGTTGTGCAGCTATTCTTACTACAACAACATCTGTATCTGTACTAGCTAATACTTGTACATCTTTTCCAGTATCTAAGTTAGTGATAGAATCATTGTTCTGGTATTTTTGCAGGCATTTAATGATTTCATTCTTAAGAAGGTTTCTGCCATCTTCATTGTTACTTATTTTACCAATGAAATATTCATTTCCAACTTTGGTAATGTCATTATTGATTGCATCCAATGTACGAATGACTCTGTTTTTCCTGAACATTCTACCTTTGTCTTTTGTATAAGTATGTAATGTGTTGATATCGTACTCTACTCTTGCTTTTCCATCATAACCAGTAAATAAGAATTCTCCGTCATTAATAGATGATTCTATAGCTGAATAGTTATATTTCTTGTCTACATCTACAGCTCCGTCATAGAAATCATATGTTAATGATTTATTAGTGTTAGCTGCTGCTGTTGCTCCTGCTACCCAAGCAGTTGCTTTCTTAGCTTCTAATGTAGTACCATCTTCAAGTACAACACCATTTTTGACACTGATAATTCCTTCATAATTAGCATTACTGTAACTTTCAGCTACTAATACTACTTTATTACCTTCATCATCTCTAAGTCTTTTGATCCATTGTTTGAATGCATCTTTTATGCCTATATCTGTTACATCGTATAATGCGCATGTATTAAAGTAATATACTTCAATAGCTTCTCTATATGCTGTATAATTCTCTGAAGCAACTGTGCCATTAGTACCGCCTGTTAAGCTTACACCAGCTGTTGCGGTCAATGAATCTGAACCAGTGAATACAACAAACTCATTGTCTTGTAAGTCTTGTACAGTCTTTACTCCTTGTTGGAGATCTACAAGTTTAGTTCCAATAAAAGTTTTAACATTGAAGTTTTCACCTTCTGCTTCTATTGTAATTTTTAAGTCATTACCTTTTGTACCTGTGTATTTTGCAGTTGCAGTTAAATTACCTTCTGTTACAGCAGCTTTTGAACCGTCTGCCATAGTATTCAATCTATAAACTAAAACTTTCTCAGCTCTTTTTAAACCTTCTCTGATTGGTACTAAGTTATATAGTTCTTCTCCTAAAATAGGAAGTGTATCAGTATTTTGTGTTACTTCTATTACCTCTTGTTCTGGACCAAAGTCAAGGTTTAGAGGCATTGTTATGATACCCCTATGTAATTCGTCTGTCTCCATGCTTGTTTGTTGAAAATTAATATATACTCCTGGTCTTACTTTATTTTGAGTAGTCCATGTTCCACCCATTTGTAGCACCTTCCTTTCAAATGTTATGTTTCTAGTTTTGATAAGTGATCTAATAATTATCTGATTTTCGTTACTTACTTGAATTCAACATTTTTGTTAATACCTTTTATAGAATCCACAGCGTCTTTTGGTTTTAATATCTTAAGTTGAATAGAAAATCTGTAATGTAACGTATCTTCTGTTATTTCACTTATTCTTTCCCCAATTCTTATCAAAGTATTTTCTATTTCTAGATACCCTAGCTCTTCATCAAGTTTGTCTGATATATCCCAGTATTTTTCATTTTTATTAGCATCATCTAAGTAACTTGCAATATCTAGTTGTACGTTTTGATTTATTATATCTCTCTGATTATAAGCAGTTTTTTCTTCTACTATAATTCTTAGAGCTGGTTTAACGATTTCTGATATTGGTTTGTCTTCTAGGTAAATATTATAATTAGGATATAAATTTTCTAACTTTACTTTCAAAGCGTTTTTTACTTTGTTAATCATCTGTTTCCCTCCCAACCTATATATGTAGGATTAATGATTAATCCTGTCATATACTATTTTCGTAATGCATTACTATAAACGATCGTTTAGACAGTAGCTTTTGTCTTAGCTGACTGGCTTGTATATATAATAGCATTACCTAACACGACATTAACACGTCATTTTATAACTTTTTTATAATTTTTCTCAATTCTTTGAATCTGTCTTGATGACATACCTAATTTCTCTGCTGTTTTCTCTTGGGTTAAGCCTTCTATGACTCTATAGTAAAAAACTTTATTATTTTTTCCTTGTGTCTTAGAAAATTCTTGGTCCACTTTTTCTTTTTCTTGTCTTAACTGCTGTAATCTTTTTTGCTGTAATGATATGTATTTTTCTATGGTATCAGATTCGTTTTGATAGGATTCTAATAGGGTTTCTAGTACTATGATCCTTTGTTGCAAGTCTTCGTATGAATTGTATATGATGTTAATTTTTCTCCCCCCTCTATGTAAATGCTTCTTTTGATACTAGTTAAATATCTCTTCTTCCTTTACATTAAATACAAATGCTATTCTAAGCCTATGATAATGATTGGGATATGCTTTTCCTTTTTCCCATAGCCAATAATGTTTTTGATAGTAAATAGATGATAATTGTTGCTATAACTAAATAATAGCATTTAATAATACGACATTAACACGTCACAAATTATAGTATATAAAATCAGCAAGGCTCTCCATCTGGAAAGCCTTGCATAAGTCCTTCTTTTACTACCCTTTTGATATTAACTTTAGCTCGATCATTCTTTATATCTTGAAATGATTTATCTTTATCTTATAATAATAATAGATTTGAGCTATTTAAAAATCTAATAATATCCCTCGCTGATTTTGATGTATACCTTGTTGCATTAGTAATGCTACTCCAATATGCTCGAAAACCTCTGTCAGTCCTTTCACTGCTATAAGGAGGTGATGGAGTATCAGGTAGAGGCAATTTATCAGTTACTACGCTAATACTTCCCGCACCATACCAACTATTACCATGATATCCCTTAACTAAGTCCTTCGTAAAATGCATAATTATCATAATTTTCCTTTGGATAGTATGGAATAGCTTGAACCTTTACAGATGTTTGCGTTTTTGATATTAGTCTAAGTTCCATTTTAACACCTCTTTTCTTCTATATAATAAATTAGTAATATTAGTTTATGATTGTAGTTAATTAAATTGACATATTCAATTACTCTGCATTATAATCATTATATAAGTGTATAATATTATAAAGGAGATTAACATAATGAAAAAATTTGTAGCAGGATTTGTGGCAGCTATTTTATTGACAAGCTCATTTTTATTTGTTTATGCAGATGATATTAAAGAATACGTCTGTACCAAAGTTAAATATGATATTCTTGTTGATGGAGAGGTTTATAAGGATGATAACCTTCCAGCTTTAGTTTATGAAGGTAACACTTATCTTCCCGTCAGGAACTTCTGTAATTTATTAGGTGCTGATGTTGAGTGGAATGATGAATTACAACAAGCTGAAATAAGTACAGTATCTAACATTCAGAATTATTCAGACCAAACTTCTCAAACCGAAAAATTTGTTTATTTAAAATCAGATGAATCTTATGATAATGGAGATGTTAATATATCTTTATGTGAAATAAATGCATCAAAGACAATTGTATCCTTTAAAGTAAAAGTCGTATTTAATAAGGATAGATTTTGGTCTGGTACATTAACAACAGGCTATTATATTACTGACAATGAATTATATAATACTGAAGAAGGTAGGCTTAGAATTTTTATCACAGGGCGTAGTGAGTATGGAAAAGAAAAAACTATGACTTTTAGAATGGATAACGAAGAAAATTATAATATAACTGGTGTATGCCTTTCATTTCCATCTTTGGGAATTAATAACTTAGTATGGAAAATAGTCGATTAATATCGACTATTTTATTAAATAACACCTTCTTGATGTAACTCATCATTAATAAAAGCTATTATAACAATGGGTACTATTTCTAATTATTTAATCATACATAGTTTAATTTATTGTTACTAATTAAATTGACCTATTAATTATTCTGTATTATGATCATTTTATAAATATATATTAAAAAGGAGATTAACATAATGAAAAAATTTGTAGCAGGATTTGTAGCAGCTATTTTGTTGACTAGCTCATTTTTATTTGTTTATGCAGATGATATTAAAGAATACGTCTGTACCAAAGTTAAATATGATATTCTTGTTGATGGAGAGGTTTATAAGGATGATAACCTTCCAGCTTTAGTTTATGAAGGTAACACTTATCTTCCTGTCAGGAACTTCTGTAATTTATTAGGTGCTGATGTTGAGTGGAATGATGAACTGTGTAGGGCTGAATTAAGAACAAGTAATTATGATATAAATGAAACACAAAAATATACTTTTAGTACTTATAAAGGCAAAACTGCTATAACATACAACAACAATACATATTTACCTATTATTTACTTCATTAATCTTGGTGTTAAAAATAAGCCTATAGAAAACACTGGTTTGGAATTGATCTATAAATCCAAATCTTATATAGTCCAAATTTCAAACTCTAATGATCTTATAGTAGCACCATTACCCCATCATAAAGAAGTTTATTTCTATATTAATATTAATATACTAGAGAATAATCTAGGTGTTGAAATTAATTAGCTATAAATATAATAAATAATTTTGTACACTTATAACACGTTAGTTTTGTACCTGATTCATAAAAATAAGGATATAGGTTAATACCTACCCTAACATTCCCCATTATTGAAGTAGTAGCAGCATTTATTGCTACATCACAACATGATTCAAATAAATTATTATATTCAGTGTAAATACTAGCTCCAGAATTAAAAACTATTTTTTTCTCTTTGTCTATTTCTTCAATATCACCAATACTTAAATAATCAGCTAAAAACATTTCTCTAGTTTCACTATCTACATTAAACTTATCTACCCATATATTCCATATATAATGTTGAATTTTCATTCCATTACTAACATTCAATGTAGTTTTTAACGTACCTCTTACATTACTATTATTAGTCCTAACTACAATACCTTCTGAACTATTTGCTGTTCCAGATGTATTCCATCAATCATCTAAAAGCTATTATAACAACGGTACTATTAACCATAATCTAATTATTTAATCAAATATAGTATTATTAACTGCTACTAATTAAATTGACATATTCAATTACTCTGCATTATAATCATTTTATAAATGTATAATATTATAAAGGAGATTAACATAATGAAAAAATTTGTAGCAGGATTTGTAGCAGCTATTTTATTGACAAGCTCATTTTTATTTGTTTATGCAGATGATATTAATCAATACGTCTGCACCAAAGTTAAATATAATATTCTTGTTGATGGTGAAGTTTATAAGGATGATAAACTTCCAGCTTTAGTTTATGAAGATAACACTTATCTTCCTGTCAGGAACTTCTGTAATTTATTAGGTGCTGATGTTGAGTGGAATGGTGAATTACAACAGGCTGAAATTAAGAGTTACATAAAACACAAGAATAATATACCAAAAAGCTCAAATATGACTGAAACAAATGAATATATTTTTTATACAGACAAAAAATATCCTAGTCTTCAGTGTATAAATTATAATAACAGGAAATATGTAACTACTGAGAGCATAAACATGTTTTTGAAAGAAAAAGATACCAAATGTACTTTACTTACGGAATGGCTTGATAAAAAATATGATAGTTATACCTTATCGTTAATAAAATTTGATAAAGATAATAATAGTATATATCTTTTAAAAGATATTAATAATGTTATAGTATCTAATCAATTTTTGTGTATAGAATATGAATATTTCATAAAATCCATCTTATCATTAACAATATACACTCTCAATAAGTAAATAAGAGTGTATTATAAAAAAATTATTAACTCTAGTCTAATTATTTAATCATACACAATATAATTAATTATTCTGTATTATAATCATTTTATAAATATATATTAAAAAGGAGATTAACATAATGAAAAAATTTGTAGCAGGATTTGTAGCAGCAATATTGTTGACAAGCTCATTTTTATTTGTTTATGCAGATGATATTAAAGAATACGTCTGCACCAAAGTTAAATATGATATTCTTGTTGATGGTGAAGTTTATATGGATGATAAGCTTCCAGCTTTAGTTTATGAAGGTAACACTTATCTTCCTGTCAGAAACTTCTGTAATTTATTAGGTGCTGATGTTGAGTGGAATGCTCAATTAAGTAGAGTGGAAATTGGCAAACAAAATGTAACTCCAGAAAAAATTTCTACTCCATCCCTCACTGATAATGGCATCCCAATATACAATATAGATGACATAAATTATGTTGGATTAGAAGACATTCATTATATATATAGTTCTTTTGACGATGGTTATGGTTTTTTATTTCGTGATGAATCTAACAAAAAAACAGCTACACTTATCAGCGGGAAAACGCATGAAGCACTTATTACCTTTGATATTTCCAATGCTGTAGAATATATGGGAAGGACTTGCATTACACTATCCTTCTACCAAAAAAATATTCTACCTTATCTAAACAAAGATATTTAAAATCTTTGTTTAGGATTAATTTTATCCAAACACAGCTAGTACATTGCCAACTGTTACTACTTCCTCATTATTAAATAATAATTTACCATTCGATGATTGTATTCTTATATCATTACCTTCACAATTATAAGCTTCTTTATTAGATAAAATATGTACATCTTACCTCTGACACAAGGAATAAAAATTTTAAAATCAACCTCTCTAGGTTTATCAACAGATACTGCTATTTTGCCAATAATTATAATGGTTATTATAGCTGTAATCTGTATAGCTATTTCAATTAAATATTTCAAATGGGAGTAGTAACCATATTCCCATTTTCCAACTTTTTCTCGATTCTCTGTACTTGTCTAGCTGACATATATAATTTTTCAGCGGTCTGTTCTTGGGTCATACCTTTGACAATTCTATAATAGAAAACTCTCTCATTAGTTCCTTCTAACCCACCCATTATACTATCTATCTTCTCTTTTTCCTTTATCAAACGGATGAGTTCTTCCTCATGTAGTAATATATGTGAATCCATTATCTTAATTTCCTTTAAGTAAGTCATGTATGATATTCTCTCATCCTTGACTTTTATAACACTTTGTTTTCCACTTTCTAATACATTTACAAGCAATTCCTTCTCTTTTTTATAAGAATCCAATCTTAATTTTATAACAGATATTCTTTTTAATAAATCCTCATAAGAGCCATATAAAATATTCATTCATTAACCTCCAATTTGTTCTGATATTTCTCTATACTTAACTATCATTATAAGTTCAATATTCTAAAAGAAGATTATTATTACTCAAAACGAGTAGTTGAGTATAAAAAAATATATTTCATTAATTTTGTAATATAAAAATAGATAAGTACTTTTATTATTATTACCATAATAATATTATAATACTCATTACGTGTAATGTCAATGAACAATTTGACAACTTTATGATTAATTTACTCAAAATGCGTAGTCAGATTTGTAGAATAGCCTTGATAATACTACAAATAAAGAAATACCTATGTTAACCATAATTACTTAGGTTTATTATGGTTAACATAAATATATTTATTATCACTGTATTGCTTATCTATCAATTTAAATAGTTGATTAGATGCTAATACCGCTTTCTTTTTATTGCTGAATACAACCGTTCTTATATCTTTATCCAGTAAATAATCACTACCGCATATGGATATAACAAAGATATTCTTATTATCAATGAATCTGGAAGCCATATCGCCAATGAATTCATTTATAATTATACCTTTTTTATCCTTATTTCTTTCAAGGAAACTTTCTAATTCTTCTACAGAATCCATTTCATAGATAAGTTCCTTGTTAAAATCATCTCTGATATATTCCATAATCCTTTTATCATTGTATCTACTGGTCACAAGAAAGATTTCTTCTCTATTATAAATCTTTTTTATAGATGCTATAGCCTTAGAAAAATTCCACGTGATCTTGTGGAAATATCTATCTTCAATTAAACTGTCAACTATTATCATGGGTGCCGATATTTTCGTTGATAGTTTATAGAATATATCTCCCCTTACATTAATTAGAAATACACCCTCTAGAACTCTTTTTGATGTAATGTCAATTTCAGGTTTTGTAACGCTGATGGTACTTACAATAACATCATAGTTATTCCTTCTCATTACTTTTTCCAGCTCTCTCACCAAATCTGTATATAAGAATTTTTCCCAAGGGTCTTCATTTTCACTAGTAATGATTAGTATACCTATCAAAGAAGATTTCTTATTAGCAAGAGTCCTGGCAGCTATGTTAGGAACATAGTTCAATTCATAAGCCACTTCCAGAATTTTCTCTCTTGTTTTAAGACTGATCTTCTGGTCCGTTCTGTTATTGAGTACATAAGAAACTGATGCTACTGACACACCAGCATGGTCAGCAATATCTTTCAGCGTAACCTTTTTCATTATATCACCTTTATCTGTTGAATTAATATCTGATTTAATTCAACAGATTTCCTTATTTATTATAAAAATTGTTTTATATATTATACTATATATAATAATTAAAACACAAATAAATATATTATTAAAGCCTTAAGATCAAAAATGAATTTTCTTCCATTACAACTTCGTCTGATAGGTTCATTTCCTGTTGGTTATAGATATCTTCTACCTTTTTATTCATAAGTTGTTCTGGTAATGTAATATTAAGCTCTTGGTTGCTATTATTCATGATGATATATAATTCTTGTTCACCACTAACCTTTTTGTAGATTAGATATTCTTTTTCATTATCGTAATCAACCCATCTAAGTTCTGTACTATTAAAAGCTTTATAAGTATTTCTAAGGTTAATTAATGTCTTAAGATGATTCTTAATCTTATCATTGTGCTTATCATTATCCCAAACCATACACTTCCTGTTGTTAGGATCAGTATTTCCATTTACTCCTACTTCACTTCCATAGTAGATACTTGGAGTGCCTGGGAATGTAAACTGAAATAAATATGCTAGATTTGTTTTATCAGCATTTTCATAGCAGACTGTCAAAATCCTCTCTGTATCATGGCTATCTACTAGATTAAACATATTTTTCAATATATTTTTAGGATATGTAGTAAGTACTCTATTAACTGCTTCTATAAAAGTAGATGGTTTTATATGTAAGTTATTATTTTTCCCAAAAAAGGACCAGATAGGCATTAATAGGTCATAATTCATAGTTGAATCAAATTGTCCTGAATGTAGCCATGGGAAGGCTTCATCCCAATTTTCTCCTATAATTACAACGTCTTTTTTTACTCCTTTTACTTCTTTTCTGAATTCTCTCCAGAATTCATGGGATACTTCATTGGATACGTCTAATCGCCATCCATCTATATCATATTCTTCTATCCAGTACTTAGCCGCTCCCATTAGATGCTCTTTAACTAATTCATTATCTGTATTCCATTTTGGCATTCTAGGTGTAAAACCAAAAGTAGCATAATTGAAGTTGACCAAGTTGTCATATGTCATATTATCTATATCTGGATCATTATTATCATCCAGAGGGAAATTGACAACAGAATCTCCATTTATATAGAAACAGTCATAATATTTGGAGTCTCTTCCGTTTTTAACAACATCCTGCCAATAAGGATGTCTCCATCCACAGTGGTTGAATACTGCATCAAGCATTATTCTAATCCCTCTTTTATGAGCTTCCTGTACTAGTTCTTTAAAAGTATCATTAGTCCCAAAATGAGAGTCAATTTTATAATAATCTTCTATATCGTATTTGTGACTAGAAGGAGATTGGAATATCGGTGTAAAATAAATTCCAGTGAATCCCATATCTTTTATATAATCTAATTTGTTGATTACACCTCTTAGGTCTCCACCAAAAAACATATCATTGGTAACATTATCAATGCTTCCCCATTCTAATACGTTCTCATCATTGATGGATAAATCCCCATTAGAAAATCTTTCAGTGAAAATCTGATACCATGTAGTATCAGCCACCCACTTAGGAGCATCATAAATGTCTTCATGATTCACATAAGGGAAATTGAAGAAATTTTCTAAGTTATATATTCTTTTTTTCTCATCAACAGTATTCAAATCAATAATTTCTCTACTGCCAAAAATTACTTTTGTATCTTTATTTTTAATTAGGAAAGCGTATTTAGCTCTTTTCCATTTTGGTTTGATCTCACAGAACCAATAGTCATGCATACCTGTTGAATATTCTTTTAACATAGGTATACCTAATGAACTATCTGCCTTCCATTCACTTGTATTAACTTCATCTTCTTTTGGACCATAATGGAATGGGTCTCCATATATTAATTTTATTTCATCTACTTCATCTTTTCCTGTTCGAATTTTTATATGAACCGTTTCTTTATCATATGCATATGCATATTTACTTTTCGCTTCATGATAGATTGCTGCAATATTCATTATGTTTTCCTCCTGATGCTTTAATCAATTCTTTTTTAATTATTTCTTTTATTATTTAACCTTAAAGATTATACTACATTTTCCTGGTAATTCAATGGTATTATCTTCTATTAATGGTTGCTGTGGGTTAGAAAATAAAACCTCACCTAATTCATAATCTTTTTCTAATTCTTTCTTATCAATCTTTATCTTATTTGAATATAAGTTATGTACAACTATTAATGTTTCATCTTCATACTTTCGTTCATAAGCAACCACTTTTGAACTGATGGTTTCAATTCCTACTAGTTCTCCAGACATTAGCGCATTATTATTTTGACGAAGTCTGATTATCTTTCTATAATAATCTAGTAGTGTATCTTTTTCTTCTTCTTGCTTAATAACACTTAATGCATCTTTATTGGAGTCTAATGGCTTCCACGTTGTTTGATAGGAATCTCCCCATATAAAAGGTTCACGTATATATTCATCTGGTTTATTTCCTTTCATTCCAAGCTCTTCACCATAATAGATAAAAGGATTACCTGGCAAAGTCATATAAATGGAAGTGGCAAGTTTCATATTTGTCAAATCTCCATCTAGAAAATCCATTGCCCTTTGGGTATCATGATTACTTAGAAATGGTGCGTCAATAAAATTATCACTGTATTTATTGATAGCAGAATAATTCATATCCAGTTCTTGAATCAATCCGTTATTTCTACGACCAAAATCTCTCTCAAATTTAACCATTCCCAATATACCTTCACCACTAAGGTCAAAGTTGAAGGAAGTATCAAAATTACTTGCATAGACTGCTCTTTTTTCATTAGCTTCCCATATTTCACCAACTAAATAATAGTCTGGCTTGACTTTTCTAAGGGCAGTATCAAATTCCTGCCACCAATCCTTAGTTTTACTATCATAATCTTCATTTTCAGGTAATTCACCTAAACCAAAAATATGTGGAACCGCATCGATTCTAAAACCATCAACACCTTTTTCTAACCAGTATGTTGCTACTTTTATCATTTCATCTCTTAGGGCTTGTGAATTATAATTAAAATCTGGCATTCCATCCCAGAAAATGGCGTAATAATAATTATTACCTATCTTATTCCAAGCATTATGTCCCCAGATTTGCATATCAAATTTATAACCCTCTGCATCCTCAGGCATGATATCATAATAACTCCTATAGTCACTATTCTCATCATTAACTGCTTCAGTAAACCAAGGATGTTGAGAAGATGAATGGTTAAGTACCAAATCCATAATTACTTTTATATTCCTCTTATGTGCTTCTTCAAGTAACCGTTGGAAGTCATCTAATGTGCCATAATCAGGGTTGATATCATAATAATCTGTTATATCATAACCATGATATGAAGGTGAGGGATTTATAGGCATCAGCCAAATACCATTAATACCTAAGTCATCATCTGTTGAGGGATCATTGTCATTGAGATAATCCAGTTTGTCAATAATACCATTTATATCCCCAATACCATCATTATTACTGTCAGCAAATGACCTGACAAAAATTTCATACCAAACACCATTTAGGCTGTTATTCACAGTGGTTTTATTACCTTTAGTACAGCCGCTAAGTGCTAGTGGTATGGTAAGTAATAAAACAAAAACAATTCCAATCTTTTTGTTCATGCTTTCCCCTCTCATTTATTAATTAATTCTAATCTCCGTTTCTGTATCAAAAAAGTGTATTGCTGATAGGTCAAAACCAAATGAGTGACGTTCCCCTTCATTGTATACATGATGTCCTGGTGTAGAAATAATGATATCTTTATCTGTCTTAGTTTTGGTATAGAGTATCTTTTCTTTTCCCAGCATTTCAATAACATCTATAGTACATTCAAAAGTATCTTCTAATCCCTTACCACTGGTGAATCTCTCAGGTCTAAGTCCAACAGTCACTGATTTATTTTCATATGGTTTCAGAAGCTCTAAGTCATTATTATTTGGTTTTATCTTTATGACTTTATCATCTGAGATAAACATACCATTTGACATTTTTCCTTTGATGAGGTTCATGGTTGGTGAACCAATGAATTTTGCTACAAATATGTTGTGAGGTTTGTTATAAAACTCCTCTGGTTTTCCTGCCTGCTGTATTTTACCACCATTCATAAGCACGATCTTGGTAGCCATGGTCATTGCCTCAGTTTGGTCATGGGTTACATAGATGGATGTTGTACCCAAGGTCTTATGTAAACGAACAAGTTCGACTCTCATATGTTCTCTTAATTTTGCATCAAGATTGGATAATGGTTCATCCATTAAAAATACACTTGGTTTTCTAACCATTGCACGTCCTAATGCAACACGCTGTCTTTGCCCTCCTGATATATCAGATGGCTTGGAATATAGATAATCTTTTATTTGAAGTACTTCAGCAGCTTCCATAACTCTATCATGTATAACTTTTTTCCTCTCTTTTCTCATAGATAATGAAAAAGCCATATTTTCATAGACAGTCATATGAGGATATAATGCGTATGATTGGAATACCATTGCAATATCCCTGTCTTTTGGTGCCACTTTATTGACTCTCAAGCCATCAAATAAAAGGTCTCCTTCAGTAATAGAATTTAATCCTGCAACCATTCTGAGTAGTGTGGTTTTTCCACATCCAGATGGTCCTAGAATTACACAGAATTCTTTATCTTCTATATCCAGATTAATATTTCTTAACGTAAAATCTTCTCTACCTTCATACTTTTTACCAATGTTTTTAAATTCTACTTTCATAATGCCTCCTGTTTATATGTATAAAATCAATACAATATATAATCAACCTTTTACCGAACCTTTTGATAAACCTGATACTAATTGCTTTTGTAGAAGCGTAAACATAATGACAATAGGTACTGCCGTCAACAACCCTCCAGCTGCAAAAGCTGGTTGATTAAGTGTTCTAAAATCATTAATAAGAGTAAATAAGCCAGCAGCCAATGTATAGGATTCTGGGCTTGTCAACAATACTTTTGGCAATAGATAGTCCATAAAAGGACCGATGAATGACCATAAAGCTATAATTGCTAACATAGGTCTCGCAATAGGCATTATAATCAATCTATATACTTTCATATTGGAGCACCCGTCAATCTTAGCTGCATCGTCCAACTCTGAAGATATTGAATCAAGATAACCTTTTAGAATAAATGTATTTCCTGCAATACCCCCACCAGAATAAATGAGTATTAACATCATTTGTCTAGAAAATGATGGAATAACTGAGGAAATAATAGAGTGCATAGTAAAATATGCTGTAATCCCTGCAAAAGCAGGAATGGTTTGAATTAACATAATAGTCATTAAAGAGGCTTTTCTCCCTTTGAATCTATACCTTGAATAAGCGAATCCAGTAAAAGAAACTATAATCAATGTTAGGATTGCACTTGTGATAGCTATAAAAATAGTATTGACTACCCATCTTAGATACAAAGTCTCTTCAAATAAATATTTAAAGTGTTTGATAGAAAAATTAAAATCTCTGTTCAGCATTAGATACTGTCCTTGAGCACCATTGAATGCTGATACAACCATTTGATACAAAGGCCATAAAATGGCTAATGACCAAAAAAGCAATACTATGTAAGAGAAAAATATTCCTATTTTACCCATTAATGTTAAAGGTTGTTTATCCGATAGATATAAATCACTTTTTTTCTTGAACATTCCCATTACAATTTCTCCTCTTTGAAAGCTTTAGAGTTCTTGAAACCAATAAAGGCAAATAGCATTAACCCTAAAGATATGACAACTGTTATCGCTGCTCCAATAGATTGATATTGATTTTCTGTTGTTAACTTAAATATATAAGAAATAAGTAAATCCGTTGTTCCAGCTAGGTTACCATATTTACTTGGATTAAAAGGTCCACCGCTGTTAAATAAATAAATTATAGAAAAGTTATTGAAATTAAAAGTATACTGTCCTACTAGTAATGGTGCTGTTTGAAAAAGGACTATTGGTAGTGTTATACGTTTCAATTTCTGCCAAGCTGTGGCACCATCTATCCTAGCGGCTTCATACAAATCTCCTGGTATAGCTTGTAATACACCTGTAGACAGTAAAAATATATATGAACTACCTAACCAGGCTTGCATCAAAATAAGTGCAATACGTGATAGATTAGGATCGTTTTTAACTACAATCTGTCTTCCAAAAATAGAAGATATTATCTCCGTTATAGCTCCATTTGGTGAAAACATGATGCTGAAAAACATTATGGTAATAAATGCAGGTACTGCCCAAGGTAATAGATAAATTGATCTAAAGATTACCTTACCCTTGATTCTTTCGTTATTGACTAGAATTGCTAAGAAAAATCCAATTAAAATCGCTAACGTAGTTGCAACTGCTGTCCAAACTAGAGTCCAGCCTAATATTAACCAGAATGCTGAACCGGCAATTCCTTCTCCCAAAGCTATTAACTTATAATTACTAAGACCTATCCAAGTAAATTTTGATTGATGTTTTGGATCCATCCCTGTAAATGAAAGTAATATAGCAGTTGTTATAGGTACTAAAACAATAAATATAGTGACCAATAGAGCAGGAAGTGATGCTATATATGGAAATCCATCTTCTGAAATGCTTGTTTTGGTTTCAAACCAGTTTTTAGGACGAATTCCCTTTATTTTATCTTTTTCCACATGATGTACATCTTTAAAAGATACATACATCAATATAATCCCAATGACTATCATAAATATTGCAATGATACCCTCAATCATGAATATCAGGGATTTATCTATTTTTCTACCTCCCTGTGCAAGAGACACAAGTCCAGCTATTCCATTACCTTGATAATTGCCGAAACCTAATGCATAAGGTATGGCAACAGCATATATAAAAAGACTTATAATAAAAAATAACATTCCCTTTATATACTGCTTATTAAGTAACTGTCCAACACCTGGGAGTAAAAAAGTTAAAAAGCCTTTATACGGAACATTATTTTCCACTTCAGTTGGCATTTTTCGCCTCAAATCTGATATGTTGGCATTTAACACCATTCTTTTTCTTTTAGAATTATTGTTAATCTCAAATTTCTTGTTCTTAATTAATTCCTTAGCATTCTTAAGAGGAATTTCATAAGATTTTACATTGATATTTTCTTTGGATTGTATTTTGAGTTCTTTAATTCCTTCGTTCAATGCTTTTTTTGAAATCTGTCTATGTTTTCTTTTTGTTTTCAATTTTTCAATATTATTATCTAATATTTTCTTTTGCTCAGTAATATAAGCCTTCAGTTCAGCTTTTGATTTGCTTTGCTCACTGGGATTAATGTTCTTTTTACTGAGCTTCGCTTTTTTCAACTCATCTTCATTTATTTCTAGATGCTCTATGATAGATGGTAATTGATCTATTTCAATAAGAGATTTTTCATATTTATAATTTGCTTCATAACTGATATCAACATAATCTTTATAAAAATCTTTCCTCTGCTCACTTAAAAATAGATTTATCTTCAGTCTTTTCATTTTATGTGAAAGATTCTTTGGTAGATTGTCTATGTACTTTCTTTCTTTTCCTTTTAGTTCTTTATTAAATATTTTTTCTTTCTCAATATATTTATCCAATTCTATTACATATGGATGCTGTTTTTTGTTTTGCTTCAGTTTGCTTATTTTCTTCAGTAAGCTTTTATCTTTTGTTTCGTCGTATTCATTATATAGTGTAGCGATTTCTTTTAGATATAGATTCTTTCTTTCATAAGCATTCCCAATATCATCGTACAAAAATTCATTTACTCTTTTCAAGTTTGATACCACACCTTTCAGGGATTTTCACATTTTTCAATAACCGTCATTAAGGATAGAACGGTGAATATCACTATAATATATAATCCAATATACATATATGAAAATACAGCAAGATTTTTCAATCCTACTACTGTATATAAAATGGACCCGATCAATAAAACAGTCCATATGAATACAAATAATTTATTGATTCTTAGCTTTACATATGCCAGATACGTATGAATACCTAATCCTATTGGGACAATAATCCTCTGAAAATATAATGAAAGATTAATTGATATATACGTATTGAAAAAATCTGCGTTCTCTAAATTTGCTATAGTATATTGTTTATTATCTTTTAGCCAGTTGTTAAACATATTTATATCTTTAACTTTCATCATAACCTCTAATGATAATAAGAAAATTATAAATCCCAAGGTTAAAATTATAATATAAAGATGTTTTTTAGGTAATTTTGTATAACCTTTCAAAGTCTCATCACCTCAATAAAAGGTAATTAAAGAGAGACTAATCATTAACCTCTCTTTAATTATGTATTTTTTATATATACACCTAGAAGTTAGTCATCATTGCATCAAATGCAGCTTTTACTTCAGCATAAGCGTCTTCAACTGTTGCTGGTTTAACTGCTGACCATGATAATATTGCATTTTCCCATGTGGACCATACTGAACCCCATTCTGTGAATAATGGTCTAGCTGGTGCAGTTTTGTAAGATTCTATAACAGCTTTTATTGATTTTTTATCCATATCTTCAAGGTCTGATTCTTCATATACTGATTCATCAACATTTTCTAAGATTTTACCTGTAGCTTTGAATAATTCAACTGCGTAATCTCTATTAACGATTTCTTCTATCATAGCTTGAGCAAGTGCCATCTTATCTTTGTCTTCTTCAATTCTTGCATTAATTCCAAGTCCCCAACCACTTTTCCAATGTGCTAATGGTTTTCCATTAATAGTAACTTGATTGATTGGTAAAATCTGAAGTTCTTCGCCATTACTAGCTTTTTCTGATAATCCTGCTGTTGCCCATGGACCTTCTAAACGAATTGAATTGTTACCACCAGTTGTGAATTCAGCGTCCATATATCCGCCTACAGCCTCTTTATCCCATAAATCTGTTCCTGCTTCATTATGCTCTTTCCAATAGTTGAATAAAACTTTGAATAGATTTTGTTGGTCCTCAGTTAATTCTGTGAATTCTTTTGTCATATCTGAATATAAATTACCTGAATCATCTTTACCTAATAACTCGATTCCAACTGAATTAGTGAAAGCAACTCCAAACCAAGCATCAAATACTTTTACTAACATGTCTCTATATTCAAGTTCACTGAATTCTATAGGTTTAGATAAATCTATTCCTTTTGCTTCTGCATTTGCTTTATTACCAAAATTAATTAATGTCTCTATATTTAAAGGAAATGCTAGATAATGACCATCAACATTAAAATTACCACCAAGACCATTGTCATAATCATCAAAACCACCTACATTAGCTGCCATTGTTTTAGCATCTAACTCTGCTAAAACTTCATTTTGAGATAAACCATAGACTCTATCTGCTGGAAATGCAAATACATCTGCAATATCTTTGTTAGTTACATCTGTTGAATCTAATACATCAAGATGATCAAAAGAACCTGTTACGTTAAATTCAATACTTGCTCCAGGGTTCTTAGCCTTAACTCTCTCAGCGGCTTCCCGATAATAGAAAAGCCAATCTTTTTCAACCTGTACAACGATAGATGCATTTATTCCAGAATTAGAATCTCCTTCTTCTTTTGATACAGCATTTTCACCACTTGTAGTTTCTTCTTTCTTGTCTTTGTTACCGCATCCAGTAAATAATCCAATAATTACAACAAAAGTTAATAGTAATGACAAACATTTAGTCATTTTTCTCATAATATTTTCCTCCTATTTTCATTCTACCTCAACTAAGTTCATATAACTAAGAAAAATACTGACGTTATGGTTCATATATCACCGCCTTCATTCTTGATAACCACTAATATAATTAATCTATGTGAGATAATTAATTACAAAATTAGCAGATATATCATTATATTTAATGAATCATAACACTTAACCGTTTAAGTAAATTTAAATAAAGTAACAGTTGCTTTATATGATTATCTAAGGCAACCGTTTGCACTATATTATTAATATTACTCATTTTTACTATTTTGTCAATACTTTGTATTAAAATAATTCAATACATTTACTATAATAAAGCTTTTGCAAATTGACATCACTCATAACGTGTATTATAATACTATTAAAGGATAAATTACTAAGAATTTTATTATGTGAATGTTTATTCAATTTCATGTCAGGAGGGAAATTTATGACATTAGGAGAGAAAATAAAATATCTGAGAAATGAACGAGGCTTGTATCAGCGTGATTTAGCCAATGCATTGAATATTGCAGTAACAACAATTTCAGGATATGAAAGAGACGACAGAAGACCTAATCCTGAGACATTAAAGCAAATAGCTGATTTTTTTGGTGTTACAATTGATTATCTTGTAGGAGGTAAAGAATCTTCAGTAGATTATCTTGAGGAAGAATTTCCTGAAGGAATAAAAGTATTAAGACGTGCTACAAAAGAATTGACACCAGAAGCCAGAGCAAAAATGGTTAAGTTGATGAAAGCTTTTTTGGAGGACGAGTAATCATTCATAAGGAGGAATCGTTGTAGTGAATGTACCTAAGAAACCTAGATATGAATATGCCAAACAAGTAGGAAGAACATTTTTGAAAAGCCTTAATATAAAATCTTATCCTATTGATCCTATTAAGATTGTATACCTTATGAAATGGAAATTCGAAATTGATGATTTATGTGGAGAAGAAGGCTATACCCTCTACAACCCTAAAACAAAAAATTATTGTATAATTATTGATAATGCGCAAGGTATTAAAAAACAGAGGTGTAAATTTACTATTGCTCACGAGATAGGTCATATAATCATGAATCATTATACCTCATTTGATATCAGCTCATTAACAGATGATGATTTTCGTATATTGGATTTGGAAGCTGATATAGTGGCTGGTGAAATCCTCATGCCTTATATCTCTATCAGAAAAAATCTGAATAGAAATATATTATATCTTGCTAATAAATTTGATGTTTCCTACAGTGCTATGGAAACGAGATTAAAATTTTTAGATCTTTATAATCTATGTTATAAGAATAATTCTGATATTATGTCCAAGTGAAATTCAAATATTATTTAACAATTAATATGGACTAAACCTAAAATCTTGAAACAGACTATTGATTAAAAGTGGCTGTCTCACAATACATTTTATCTTATTCAGCATAACAAGATAAACTTTCTTTAACGGTAAGGGAAGGTTACTAAAAATAATGTATTGTGAAACAGAACCACTCTTAGTCTTTTATTTATAATACTAATACTTATAGATTTTTTGCTATTTGCCTATTTTAGAAATAATGTTTTAAATTCGCTACCTTCCAAATTCATAGAGACTTTCTCTGTGTTCTCCAATTCTGTTTTTACTGTAGTCTCGTCTAACATTACTTCTGACACTACTCTTTTTTCCATATCAACAAATCGAATCTCATCTTCCAAAGAATCTTCAATATTTCCATTGAATACTCTTAAAATATATCCATCATTCTTTTCAGCTTTTTTGAATGCACTTAATATTGCATTGCCTCCATTAAATTCTAATAGAGAATAATTGTCTTTTTTATTTCTATTAACACTTTTATTAAGAATAAAATACTCAAAATTATTTTTGAACTCTGCTGCTTGATATGCTTTCAATGGAGTAAAAATCTCTTTTGATAGTTTTGATAAATAATTTTCCTTATCATCTGTATACAATAATACAGAAAAATTAAATTTCATTTCCTTCAACAATTTAGCATCTGGAGTCTCCCATTCCATACCTGATGCTCTACCTGGTCTATCTAATAGATTCCCTTTACCCATATAAGGGACTGACCTGAACATTGTAACTGCTATTGTATCCAGTTTTTCACCAACGATTTGATATTCTCTGACACAATCAGTTATCACTGCTACTCCATAATCTCCATTTTTTAAAGTTACAAAACTTTGCATTGGCTCTAAGGTTCTAGGCTTTTCAACCCAACCTTCTTTTTCCCATATCTCAACTTCTTTTAAATATGTTGGTCTTTTGATACTACCAAATTGCTGATCTGCTATAGATAACTCTGATTCAATTTCTGTCTTGAATAAGATTCTCATTCTATGCTCAATAGCTTGATTATCCATAGTTACATTTATATCTACTTTTCTATCTCCATCTTTGATAATCATATCTACTTTTAAAACTACTTCACTATCCAATACATCATTTTTTCTGGAAATAAGATTTTTTGGTATTCTCATTTTCATGTTAAATGAAACTTTTTGAACTAGAGGATTTTTTTCTATAGAAACATCAGATATATCCGTAGAATCAGTATAGTAATATCTATCTTCTCTAGGCTCTGAATAATCATAAGTATCTCCGTCATCACCACTGTCTTCTACCTTAAAGAAACCTTTTATTTCTTTCTTTGTTTCTTTATCAAAAATTGTTATTCCTTCTTCTTTTGATATTTTTACTTCAATGAATTCATTCTCTATTATTTGATTATTATCATTATCCTGTGAAGAAATTTCCGATACTTTTCCCAATTGCTTGAAATATAAAGTTTTATATCCCATTGAATCTATATCTTTAACGTGTAAATACATAGTAGTCTCATATATCTCTACCTTATCTTCTACCCATTTAGGATTATAATCACCATTTACTCCTACTTCACTTATAGAATCGTTATATATCTTTTCTGTAACATTCTTGCTATCTATTATATAATGTTTTTGCTCTTCCCCTTTAGAATCCATAACCTTGAAGTTTGTTCCTGGAGTAAATAATGTTACCTTCATAACATCACTTCTCTTATATGGAAGGTAATTATATACTTGAAATTGGAATACATCTTTTTCTGGTATACCTTGCCCAATAAGCCTTGCCACTATTTCAAAGAGATTATCTGCTAGATCATTTACTCTTTTGTATCTACTTTCAATATCCCTATTTACTGTATCTGAATTGCACATTCCTATACTGTCATGTGCAGCATTTTCAAACATCAGTTTCCACATTTCCTCTATAGCTTTATGATTATATCTAATGCCTAAACTATAAGCTATAGTACACATTGGTTCAATTATATTAACAATCTTATTTTCTGTTTTATTATTTAATATTTTCAAATCAGCTCTATTAGAAAATATTGATTTATGTACTCTGCTCTTTTGCCCAAAGGTAAATTCTCCTTGGAATGTAGGTATATTACCATTCTTGATACCCTCAGCTTCTAACACCTCTAACGTATTATATAGATTGTTGATTTCTACGTCTAATCCTTCTTCTCTTGCTTTTTCTATGATTTCTAACAAATCTTTTCTAATAGGTCTTTGATCTTGTCCGTTCATAAGTAAGATATGGTTGCTTGTTGATAGTGGTAATAATTCATCTATCTTACCATTGAAATATTCTATTATTTCATCTTTTTCTCGTGGAGGATTAATCATATTTCCATAATCTACTATGTTATGAGTAAATACCTTAGAGTCGCCTGGTCCTTCCCAATAAAATTCCGCTTTATCTATTTGCTTTTCTGATTTTCCTCTTCTAAAAACACATTTATCAATGTTGAACCCATTATATATTTGAGGCATTTGAGCTGATTGTCCAAAACTATCTGGAACATATCCTACATGCATTGTATTGCCAAGCTCTTTAGCTCTATCCATACCATAATACAAATTTCTAACTATAGATTCGCCGCCTATAACCAAAAGATCTGTTTGTGTATACCATGGTCCTATTATTAACCTTTCTGTAGAAATAAGCTCCTTGATTAATTCCTCATCCTCAGGATAGTATTTTATATAATCATCAATAATAGATACTTGTGCATCCAGTAAAAAATATTTGAAGTCATCGTTTTCCTTTAGGTAATCCATTGCTTCTCTAAAATTGTGTAGTGAAAACATTAATGATTTTGATGATACAAAATACCACTCTCTATCCCAATGAGTATGGGGCATAACTGAAATTTTAGTTTGTGTCTTCATACAAATGTCCTTTCGCATCTATTTTGCTAAACTTAACAAGTATTCACCTATCTCTACTGAATGTTTTAATGCAGTTTCTCTGAGTTCAATAGGCATTCTATTTGTAAAGTTATGTATTTCATATGTGAAATCATATTGATACTTGATTTCCTTCAAGGTTTTCATAAGTGGAGCCCAATCTATCTGACCGTAAAAAGGTGCTACATGATCATCTCTTTTGCCTGAATTATCTGCTACATGAGTAGCCGCTAATCTTTTTCCTATCTGCCTTAACGCTTTGTTTTGATCAATTCCCATTAAGTTTCCGTGACCGAAATCCCAACATATACCTACTGATGAATCATTAATACTATCAACAATATCAATTAGTTCTTCTACAGTTCCTGTATATCTTCGCTTTCTTTCCACAGGAAGCTCAAAAAGGTTTTCTATAGCAATTCCTGTCCCTACTTTTTTAGCAAGTTCTATGTGTGGAGCAAAATACTCAAGGTTGCTTTTTTTAGATTTCTCTGCTGAAAAACCATTATCATAAACGGTACCTGCATGGAATACAACCCACTTGACCCCTAATTTTGCAGACCCTATTATAGCTCGTCTAACAAGTTCTTCACGCCAAGGACGATCTTCAATAGTCATATCACATACATTGTAAAATGCTGAGTGAGATTGAGAAAATTCAATTCCAAGCTTAGAACCTAATTCACCAATACTGTCAACCCATTCTTCCCAATTATCAAATGTAAGAGGCATCCCCTCATTTGACATATCACAAAAGTTAATGTCAAGCACCTTATATCCTGCCTTTGCACAAGCTTTTATACACTCTTCAAGTGTTATTTTATTTTGAATACTTTGATACCTATCCATAATATTAGTTGATGTTGATAATCTCATCATTATCCCTCCTTATATCAGTTGCATAACTATTATATTTACTATTTTGTTGAAACATGAATAAATACAGAGTTGAAAATTACTTTTTGTAAGTATACATTATTGCTAAATATAATAATAGGGATTTTTTTGCTCTTATTATGGGTTATTCTGCTTTTTTATTTACTCTTCTCTACATATGGATATTTATGGACTTGATTAGATTTCTATACTTTCTGTGGTAATATAATATAAAGTATCTATTACCATAAATTGCTCTTTTGAATGTTCATGATGTATATTAGTCATCATTTTGTATTGGTTTTAAATTAAGTCTATATTTTTTTTGATTTCTTGTAGCTTTTTGCATAGGTAAAGGGTATTAATAGTGAAAGGGGAATTTAATTTATGGAACCTGAATCATTACGTACGGATGATTGCATAGACAATGTAGTAAGATTTTATTCAGATATGGTCTATCGTTTGGCATTCTCCCAAATGAGAAATAAAAGTGATGCTGATGACATATTCCAAGAAGTATTTTTACGATATATAAATAAGCATCCACACTTTGAAAGTGAAGAACATAGAAAAGCATGGTTGATACGAGTCACCATCAACTGTACTAAAAAAATTTGGGCATCTTCTTGGAGTAAAAAAACAGCGCCATTAGATGATACTATCATTTTTGAATTAAGTGAGGAAAATGATTTGAACTATGAACTTCAAAAGTTACCAAAAAAATATAGAGCAGTAATACACCTGTTCTACTACGAGGATTTGAGTATTACAGAAATAAGTGAAATTTTGAAACAAAAACCATCTACTGTAAGAACACAGCTAACCAGGGCAAGACGCAAGCTAAAAGAAATCTTAAAGGAGGATTATGATGTTTAGAGAAAAATATAATCACATGAATAAACAGATTTATCCATCACCAGAACTTGTTAATAAAACAATTAGTTCAGCTACTTCAACTGTATCAAGTAAAAAACAGCATAAATTATTGTTTCGCAAACCAATAATTATAGTAGCTGTTCTTACAATTTGCATATTTACAACGTTACCTATATTGGCAGCAAGAATACCTTCTGTTTATGAATTAATGTACTATCTTTCTCCCAATGTTGCACAGTTTTTTATGCCAGTTCAAAAATCTTGTGAAGACAATGGCATCAAACTGGAAGTTGTTGCTACTTATATCCATGAAGACAAGGCAGAAATTTATATTACAATGCAAGATCTTACAGGAGATAGAATTGATGAAACCACTGATTTGTATGATAGTTATTCCATTAATCGTCCTTTCAATAGTTCAGCCACTTGTCAGCTTATTGGATATGAAGATACTACGAAAACCGCAACATTCCTTATCTCTATGACTGAATGGGGAAACAAAAATATTACAGGAGACAAGATAACCTTTTCAGTAAGGGAGTTTATTAGTGGTAAACACGTATACGACCAAATACCATTAGATATTGATCTTTCAACCATAAGAGTGGCATCTGAAACTAAGGAAGTTGAAATAATTGGTGGTGGAGGAAACTTTGAAAAATTCTTATCTGATGAAGATACCTCAAATGTACTACTTCCCTCTCAACCAATGAATTTCCCTGTTGAGGGTATAGACTTTACAGGTATTGGTTATGTGGATGATATGCTGCATATTCAAATAGGTGTTACTAATCCATTAAATAAAGATAATCATGGATTTTTTACCCTAAAAAATAAAAAAGGGAATGAGATTAAATGCGATTATAATGTTGCATTTACCCATACTTCTGATGATGGCGAACGTATAAATTATATGGAATATGTATTTGATATTTCACAAGCTGAAATAGAACAGTATTCTCTTTTGGGAGATTTTGTTACTAGTGGTCTATTTACTAAAGGGAATTGGCAAGTAACATTTCCTTTAGAATCGGATAAGTAACGTATAATAGTAATTATTAATTTAAAAAGGGTCTACGCTCATAGTCGTAAACCCTTCTAGCCTATTTTAACAACTCACTACATTCATTCACATAATATATTCTTAGCTCATGTAATGCCCTTGTCATACATACATATAACAACATTCCATCCAGTTTATTCATTTTATAATTATCTTCTCCTCCACCAGGAATAATAACACAATCAAATTCTAATCCTTTTGCAAGATAGGAAGGTAACAATACAATTTGCTGACTGTACTCTGATTCTCTGTCCTTCAACCATTGAACATCAATTCCTTTACTCGTCATTTGATCATATATTTTTTCACACTGCTGATTATTTTTACCTATAATTGCTATAGAATTATACTTATCCATAAGTTTATTTATTTCTGTGGCAATACAATCTACTATATCTCCATAACTATCTTTTTTAATTTTTTCAACTTGTGCCCCATGCCTTAGTACTGGATGTGCTAATATAATATTCTCATCTTCTACCTTTCCAATTACTTCATTAGCTGCATTCATAATCTCTACTGTAGTACGATAACTCTGCTGCAGATACTTTATTTGACATTGATCCTTGAATACTTTTTGTTTGACATCTTCCCAATCACTAGTACCTCTATGATAGTTAATACCTTGGGCAATATCTCCAAGTATAGTGAACGTAGCTTCTTTCATTATATCCCTTAATATATAATATTGGAAAGTTCCAAAATCCTGTCCTTCATCTATTACAATGTGCTTAGTATTTGATATATTCTTAGCTCCTATTAATTTATGTTGTAAATACATGAGGGCTGGCAGGTCTTCTATTTCAACCATTTTATTTGTTCGAATATTTTTGGACATTTCTTTAAAGTAATCCATTAAATATTCTTTATCGCTAATAAGCTTATTAATAAATTTATCTTTTATCAAAAACTTCTCATAATATTTGAGTATTGATTGTTTAGGCTCTTTCAGGTAAGTATTCATGAGTTTTATGAAATTCTTTTTCATGTTTTTTATGCGACTCTGTTGCTCCAGATGAATTTTTTTAATCTCTTCATTTTGGTTGCTTATGTTTTTTTCATCTTTTTCAAGATTGATCTGTCTCTGGTTTATAGTTGCATATATATTGTCTTCTATATCACTTTTACTATTTTCAAATCTTGTAGTCATTAATTTCTTAACTAATTTTATACTTTTCAACACAGAATATCTTTTATAATTCTCATGAAATATTCTAGATAATTCACTTGCTTCTATTATTAGAACTCCTTCAAATATCAAATCATCTTTAGGAAGTATTTCGTTAATTATTTCATCAACGAATTCTTCAAGTATAACTTTATATTTCAAGTCAGTTTTTATACGAGATATAGCTCTTAAGGATTCCACCAAATTTTTATCACTTTCATTTTCAATAATTTTCTTTAATTTATCATCATCTTCACTTATAGAAAAGTGTTCTGCTACAATATTTTTTGTTAGGTCCTCCATAGTCGTTTGTTCTACATCTTCAACACCTAATTCTGGTAACATATCCTCTATATATTGTAAAAACAGTTTATTGGGTGCAATGATCATGAATTCATGGGGTCTATATCTATGCTGGTACGTATAGATTAAATATGCAATTCGATGTAATGCAATAGTAGTCTTCCCACTTCCAGCAACACCTTGTATAATTAGCGATTTCGTCAAATCTGCTCGAATGATTTCATTCTGTTCTGATTGAATCGTCGAAACGATATCTTTTAATTTTGTATCCTTTTTATCTTCTAATGCTTCTAAAAGCATTTCATCTAATGCTGATACATCAATATCTGTTATTTTTTCCAAATGTCCATTTTCAATCTTGTAGTTTCTTTTTAATGATAACTCCCCACCAATATTACCTGCTGGACAATTATATTTAACACTTCCAATATTACCATCATAATACAGGGTAGAGATTGGCGCTCTCCAATCCGTAATAAGCATGACTCCATCTTCATCACTATCAGTATCCATTAAGGATGCTTTACCTATATAAATATTTTCTAGCTTATCTTGATTCCTTTCTCTAAAATCAATTCTTCCAAAATAGGGATTATGAGCTGACGTTTCAAGCTTTTTCATCCTCTGGTTATCCATATATACTATCTCTGCAATAACATCCTCATTTAATACAGTATAGGTTTTATTACTTAACAATACTATTTCCTCTTCAATCATTTGTTTGATATATTCTAATCTTTCCGTTTCTTCCATATAATCCTTATGCATTTTAGCTTCCATAACTTTTTACCTCCATATCTATTAATTTGAATGTATCTCTTATTCTATAGAAAAAGAAAAAAAATACTAGACTTATAGTTTGATTTGTGTTATAGTATTGAATACAAGTTTACCTAATTTTAGAATTGATATTATTTATAAATTGCAATATATATTATTGCTTTGTGACCTTAAATTTTATTATCTAAGTATAAAAAACCACAACAATTTATTCGCTAAATTGTAGTGGTTTTATTATTTGAGGAAATTCTCTAACCCCCACACCTCAATAATGACCCCAATAATAGTTATTTGTGATGAAAAAAATGGGATAAAAGTGGTAAAGGAATAGACAAAATAAGCCTAAGCAATTAACTGTTTTTAGTTACTACTTAGGCAATAGATTATTATTATTTTGACTATTTTATTTATCTTTCATTAACATTATAAAAATCATATTAAAAGAACGGGTTTATCATTCATACAATCCTAAATATGGGATATCATTTTCAATATTTCTAACCTGTTCCATTAAATCTTCATCAAATTTCACTTCACCTTCTGTAACTGTTAAGTATCTTAATTCATCCAGAAAGCCTTCCATCTCTACGAATTTGAGAAAAAGAGGTAAAAGTTTTAATTGGGAATCATTCAGCTTTCTAACAGAACGATAACCATCCAGTATATGATCAAATATTTCTTCCATTCTAATTCTACGCTTGTTAGTATCTTCTTCAAACATTACCCAACCTTGGGACGCTCTCCATGCATCTGCAAGTTCGTACATATACCAACAATAACCACTATCATCAAAATCAAATAAGGTTATCTTCCCATTATCATAATCAATGTTGTAATTTCCATCTCCAAAATCTCCATGAATTAGTCCATAAGTCTCTTTTGATATATCCAGAGATTCTAATTGACAAATTAATTCATTAAATTTCTTTTTTACTTTTATGAGATGGCCAGGTAGATAATTTTGTATCAATTTCTTCATGTGGGTTACTATATCATGCCTTTTCATCCCTTGATGTGGGACATAATTTTCCGAAGCATTATGTAATTGACCAATGAGCCTACCACAATTATAGTGGTGCTCACTTAAAGATTTTCCTTCAATATACTGATAACCTCTGTCACATAGTTGTTCACCTTTTGCAACTTCAAAAATGACATAATTAATGCTATCAGATTCAAAACTAAAACTATTTACAAAGCTACCATCAGAAGACTCTATAGGGATAGCAACTGAAACATCAGATGCATGTAAATGTCTGATGAACCTAATTTCTTCAAGCAAAGCATTCCTATCTCTATCTGGACGAATGGTAAGCCTTACAAAAGCTTTTTCTAAATCTGATACCAAATAAAATACTAGATTTTGACCCCCCTGATGACCTTCTAGTTGTTTCAACGTCACATTGGGCAAATCATAATTTAAATTAATTGACTGTTCAAGTGATTTGATTAATTGATTTCTGCTCATATGAGCCTCCTTTGATTCATTATTCTTAATTCCTTAATAAACTTACTATTAAGGTAGCTGAATAACAGACCAAAGTTATTCAAGTACTCTTTATCTGTTATTTATAGCCACCCTTACTAAAATGCTACTTATTCTATTCATATTCATAAAAACACTCCTTATATTTTCTATTATTAATAGACATTTTACTTTTTTTCTAATTAATTTTTAGTTTTATAATTGCCTATCAATTATTATTATTATATAATCATTTAAATAACTAGTCAATGTTTTATAGCTTATTCTAACACTGTTCATACCATCAGCTGCAACTGTTCGCCAACAAATTCCAATCCGTTCCCCACAGAACAAAAAAACGCCCCCAAAACCCTACATTCAAAGGGTTTCTCAAGGACGTTCCACCTCAAAGCCAACGGAGAGAGAGGGATTTGAACCCTCGGTGCGCTTGTAACGCACAGCGGTTTTCGAGTTCAATCCCTCAACATCTAAATAATACAATAAATTGCCATAATGTAGGTTTAATAAAGCTTATAAGTATTACACTATATACTACCATAGGGTATTTTATTGCATAATTCGTTATTCGTGGATAATTTATGGGCACATTATAGGCACGTTTTTGATTAATAAAAAGCAGACAATATATAATTGCCTGCTATAGATCACCTCCAACTTAAAGTGCATATCTTGCACCTTTGATTCCCAACATCTTGGGAAAGTATTTGACCTCATTCTCTAACATGGCTTAACATTACTTGTTGTACATCATGTATAACCTTATATGCATCTCCTTAATTTTAAGGCGGTGGTGAACTTAGACATAACCCCATTTGGACTATTAATCTGTTTCCCCATATTTGGGGAATGACCTAAGATTGCATATTCGCCCGATTTAAAATCTGCCTAATTCGTGGTTACTTTGAAGAATTCGACTCCTTAATTTTAAGGAGACCTATTTTACTAAATCCAATTTTGGATTGGGCTAATGTCACCTTGAATTCATACTGTAGTACTAGGACGGTATTAGAGGTCAGTCCAATTTTGGATGCACCTCATGCAGTGACTTATGAGAGTTTTGTCTTTAAAGAATAAAGCTTTCCCTCTAAAAGAGGGTAGCCCTAAAGGTACTTAATTTGATTTACAGTTTTGGGAAATCAAGCTCATTTTCCTTTAAACAAATCAGAAATTTCGGAGGTGCACTATATGCACCTCTGGGTATTATCTTGATTGGCTCAAATTTGAGCCGACCTCATTATAGTAATCTTCTAAAGGACGGATTTCACTCTTTACATTCGACAGTTTTGTCGGTCGAGGTTGTTCGCAGCAAGTTGTGACAAAAGGTAGTTCGATATTATCGAAGTACCCTTCTCCACTTCTGGGGAAAAACTACAGGGTAAACATTATTCACATGGTATCTCAATTTTGCGAAACGAGGTCAATATCATTGACTTTGCTCTAAGATGGACAGTTTTGTGATTAAGTATTGAACACATTGAGCAATGAAAAAAAAGACAGTCCACTTTTGGATAGTCCCTTTTCAAATCACATTATGTATTAACCTTACCTTTGTTCATTAATTAATTTATGAATGTATTTTTAAAGAGCCTACAATACGGTAGACTCCCATGTACTAATCAGTGCTTTATTAAATATTATAATTTTATAAAATAATCATAGTAATTAGAATACATTAAACCATAATTGTATTTATTAAGCAGATTCATTTAGTAATATATTATAAATCAAAAAATCAGCATTCACTTCTTTATATACTCATATAGAATAAATCCACTATATTCAACATAAAACCCTTCTTCTATGTATTTATAATTTTCAGGTATAATGCTAAACGAAAAGCCCTTAGAATTGGAACCACATTGACCTAGCTGAATTTGTTTTTTGTTTTTATCATATAATATAAGATTTTTATATGTAGTTATTAATGTACATGTTCCGTTCTCATTGAGAATTCCATTATATATAAATGTTCCACTATTAAACTTCAAACTATATTTAGTCTGAAAACTGAAATCAATATTATTTCCAGTATTTTTAATATTATTTAGAATAATATCTGTAGAATGCAATTCTAAAAGTTTCTCTCCTAAGTCTACCTCTTTAATAGAATTATAAGGTATCCATTCGGGCTTAACAAATAATTTGATACTTACTGGTTCATTTATTTTATTTAAAATATATCCATTTCTATTTATTACATTCTCTAATATACCTTCGTTAGAATAATTATAACAATAATATTTATAACCAAAAGCTAATAATAAACATAATATAATCCCCCCAAAAATTTTTTTCTTCATTTAATTTACCTCCATAAAAAAGACTTTTAATAACTTAAAGTATTTACTATTATATTAATTTCTATTCAACTATGATTATGAACTATTTATCTAGTTCTTTTTTCTATAATCCATTGAATTAATTCAGATACTATTTATCGTTAATATGCTAATAGGTCTGATCTTTGTAATGCTACTTGCTACATACAAATAACTAAGCTCTACAGTAAACAATAAAATCCCTACCTGATATTAACTAACTTCTATCAGGTAGGAGATTTGTTTAATCATTTTAATAAATAATTCTTACTAGTGACTTTTTGATTGAGAATATTTATCCCATGAGTATTCAGCATTTTCCATATCTACATCAAAAGTACCATCACTGTGAAAATGAAATTTTCCTATATTAGCACTTTTATATGTATGTAAAAAATATGATTTTATATTACAAGAAATATTTGCAAATTCACTTGTAAATTTTGCTTGTATCGCCCAACGGTAGCCCTGATAAATATCTTCACCAGTAAAATCATAGTATGCATCTTGGAAGGATATTGCTACACCTTTTGTATCATTAACAGTTTTTATATTTCTAATCTTATTATTATCATTTAATTTGTATTGATCTCCAGAACATAAGTAAGCGTCTTCAATCATTACTCCTTCCGTATTTCCATGAATATTTGTTATAGATATTCCTCCAACATCTAGTTTACCAATTGCTCCAGTACGCTTACCTGTATCCCATTTTAACTCTGTATCGTTATAAAAAGCATATTCAGAGGTCCAGTACCCTCCACCAGTGACAGTCCATGTATCATCAGTTGCATTATAACTTATCAATGGTTTAGATACATCTGCATTTGTTTCTGTACTTCTCATAGACATTTCAGGTTCTTCTTCTGAAATCAAAACATATATTCCATATTTTTTTGCTTCCTCAGCGATATATTTCTCACTGTAACCTTCACTATATAGTTCAAGTAATAATTTATTACCTTCTTCCAATAGATTATTATTAGATACCTTTAAGTTTTCAAAGTTTAATTTAGCTTGTTTAACTAAATCTTTTTTATCTTTAATTTCTTTTTCACTCTTAATATTGCTTGTTTGTGCATAACTTACATAAGGAATTGCCATAACTATAATTAGAACTAAAGCAAACAAATTTAACATTTTTGTTTTTTTAATATATTTCATTATTTTTTCTCCATATACATTATTTTATTTATATTAAAGCTGCAGCATTAATAACATTTAATTTATTATTTATATATATCTACTATAAATCTACATTTTTCAACTCTTTTACCTATATTATACTATTAATAATTATTTATTCAATAACATTTTAAATTTTTGGTTAATATAACAAACATCTCAATAATATACAAGAATATTATATGTTAAATATTACTTATTATTCTATTTTTATTATTTATCTCTAAATTAATCATACATTTTTAGTTATATTTACAACTAATGTTTATATATTCAAATATTATAATTTGTGCAATCTTTATATTTACTTATATTACTTAATATATAAAAGCAAACTATGATTTGTATATACTAAATATAACTTTAATCTATATTATAACACGTTTCCCGATTTATTAACAAATAATTTAATAATAAGCAATAAAAAAGGGTCTACCTTCAATTAAGAAAGTAAATCCTTTGCCTGTCCTAAAGCTTATTTTAGTATAGTGCCAATTAAGGAGTGCTTTAATGCTGATTCTTATTTTTTCTTAATCCAACTATATATCCTATGACAAAGGTTATTATCATTATGATTGTCCCACTAAAATGCATATTTAATATATTATTATGATCAATAATACTTGGAGACTTATCAAAAAGCATACTAATTTTAGCAGTTAATATGTTTAATGGAACAGTAAAATACTGTGATATTCCCGCTAAAAACATACTTCTTTTTTGATTGTCTAGTATAATAAATTGCCAATAATAAATACAAAGTGATAATATCCCAAAAAAGTTACCACTTACAATTCCTAATAAAGGATTACGAATAGTCTCTGAAAACTTCAAGCCTACCAATACCAATATATCAATATAATAATTGGCATTATATATAATACAGAAACACCTATTCCTGGTACTAGAATTAATAAATTCATTATATATCCTATAACTATTGGTATTAATGAAATTGCTAATAACTTAATCTTATTCATAATTACCCCTTCTTGAAGAATATTTCTTAGTAGTATAAACTAAGTTTTTTTGACTAATATCCTAAATAATACTTTTGCTTAAGTCAGGTTATCATTACCAACTTTATATACTTGTCCTTTTCCAATACCCATGTGATATATGGTCTATGCTGCCTTCTGATTCAAGTTCTCTTAAAGCAGTACTAGTTGCACCAGAAATTGATTCATCCTTACTCAATTTTATTATTAAACAGACTTGTTCATCTATTTGCTCTTTCTTCAATTCTACATCACTATTCATTAGCTTTTCTTTTACAATTTCTTTAATTGAAGGTAACCCATCCCCTTCCTCTCTCATTCTTTTTGCTTGATAAATATTATAATTCATATATTATTCCCCTTTCTTGTTTTGCTTTTTGTATACATTAACGAAATAATTCTTTAATTGTAAAAACTAATCTTTCATTTCTTTTAGATATTTAATTGTATTTTCTTTCATTATTATCCAATTAATCGTTAAATTTATTAATGCCCGCATATCTGAAATATCCTTATCAATTCATTTTCTTAGATAATGTGTTTCGTCATTTCCTATCCATGTAGCTCTTTTTGCACATAGTTTAATGTTTTCATTTTTTATAAAAGTGGTTATACATTTGCCTAGAAACGAGTTTTCTATTTCATTTTTGCTATCAGGATTTTTCTTGATTGAATAATCTTTTATTAGAAATTCAAGTGCCTTTCTATACCCTACACCAGCGATATCAATAAGATTATACTTTTCTGCTTTCATTGCTTGATTATATATATCTACAAAAGTTTGGGATATATCAGAAATACATTCTTCAAAAATTATGTCTTTATACTTAAAAGGTGAATATCCTACCAAACTATACATATCTGCATCATAATATATCTTTTTATATCTTACCAAAAATAATTCTTTACAATCGTTTCTTGGACAAGCACATACTAGAAAAACCACTTCACTATTATCGTTAAAATTTTTACCTCTATTATAAGAGAGTACTGGAATTGGCTCACATGCATAATTACATATTGGGCATTTATCAGGCAATTTATCTAGATCATATTTTATGTCATATCAACTTTTCAAACTATTCACTTCATTTAAATAATTCATAAAAACCTCCAAATCTACGTTCTATTTCGTATCAAATGTTTAAATACTAACAATTAATTTTTTTATACCTAACTTGACATTTAGTAGTGGCTGATGCAGGATATGAAAGCGAAGAAAATTATGGATTTATAGAGAAAAATGGACAGATAGCTTTTATAAAACCTGCAAACTACGAAATATCAAAGAAGCGAAAATACAAAAATGATATTAGCCGTGTAGAAAATATGGATTATGAAAAGGATACAGATACCTATATTTGTAAGAATGGCAAACGCCTAGAAGTAACAGGTACAATTAACAGAAAAAGTAGAACAGGATACCAGATGGTAAAGACCCAGTATCAATGCGAAGATTGCAAAGATAGTAATTATAAAGCCCAGTGCATTAAAGGACGCAACTGTAAAACACCGTTAGAAGAAAGAACCAAACGCTTAGAGATTTCTAAAGAATTCATGAAATATCGAAAAGAGGATTTGGTACGGATAGTTAGTGATGAAGGTATTGAGTTGCGGATAAATAGAAGTATTCAAGCAGAAGGCTCCTTTGCACAAATCAAACAGGATATGGGATTCAGAAGATATTTAACCCGTGGTACACAGAATGTTTTAGCTGAGAGTATCTTTCTCGCCTTAGGAAATAACATGAATAAACTACATCGAAAAATACAAAATGGTCGCCTAGGGAAATATCTACACTCAGTCAAGAAAAGTGCATAGTTTTTAGTATTTAAATTTTACAGAATCAATATATTTTATACGTTTATTGGAACGTCTATTAAATTACCCCATTTTTGAAAATTAGTATTAGATATGCTGTCAAAGAAGTTAATCAATGCACAAAAAAAGGCTTGCATTAGCCAATTTTATTGGCTAATGCAACAGCCCCTTAACTTTTGAATATCATCTATTGACATACCTGTTTCATCCAACATTGTACTGATTAATGAAATAGCATTATCTTGAATTAACGATTGCAGGATCGTATCCTTCCATCTATTTTGCATATCTTTATGTCAAGCATTTTTGAAAATGTCCCGAAATTTTCAAAATATAAGCACCGATTTTTAGGTGCTTTAATAACTTCCGCATTTATTCCACGGTTCTATTTACAACGAGCCTCTAATGGCATGTTTTGATGCATCAGAGGCATCCCCTAACCTGTTTTGTGGCATAGCAAGTAAAGCATGGGATGCCTTGTAAAGAAAGCATAACATGCCATTTTCTCATTATAAATAGACTTTCGCGGCATAAAAGCTATTTTTATGGAATTTTATTTAGCAATGGTCAAAGCTTGGGAGTACATTGCAGACTCAAAGGATTGTTCATAATAGTGTTTTTGCTTTTTAACAAACTTTGTAAAAGTACTCTTTTTCCACGGATGAGACATTGGTGGAATATATCTTTTGCGAGGTTTTTCAGTGCTTTGGGGGTAATGGAAATTTCTTGATGTATATTCATGTTCTGGTATCTCGTCTAGAGTGTATACTTTTTCTCCTATGCTTGTAAATAGTTGTCCATCAAAAGATTTAATAACTAGAGCCAGTGTACCTTTATGGTAATAAACAGGGTAGCCATTAGAATCTATAGGTTTATAATACTTTTTGTTTAATCTGATACAGTGACCATTATCAATCTTACGATTTACAAGAACTGCAAGAGTAAGATTAATTTTTTCATTATCGGGTTGTTTTTCAAAAACAGATTTGATATTATTAAGAGGCAGAGCAAATTTAGCATTATATTTTTGTATGTAGGAGTCCAAAAATATATTTGCTTGTTCTATGGTTGTTGCGCCTGCTAATCTTAATTCGATTGGTAGGCGTGATTGTAATGTTTGGAACATTCGTTCTACGCGACCTTTGGCTTGTGGATTGCTGGTTGTTCTGATTTCGACCCCTAACTGTTTACAAGCATAACCAAACTGAGTAAAAGTATCCTTTTCAAGAGAAGGAGATTTTTTTTGCCTATATTCAAAGACAGTACGTCTATCAGTATAAAACATATAGGGAATACCATGATTATTTAAAATCTGATGAAAAACATTATAGTAGCCTTTCAACGTTTCTTGTCTATCAAAATATGCTCCAACAACAGTTCCTGTAGCATCATCAACAGCAATATGTAGATGAGTTTTTTTATCCCCAAACCAAAAGTGTACAGAAGCATCCATTTGAATCATCTCACCTAAAAAAGCACAGCGTGGTCTACGAGGATGAGCATCTTCAAGAGCAACTATGTTTTCTGTAATTTTAGCAACCTCTTTCTTTGATTTAGTAGCATTTCTTTGTTTTTTCAACTTAAGACGCATTCTCTTTTTAGTAACACGTCTAGCTTTAGGTGAAAGCATCCCTTCAGACATAAGAATGTTTTGTACAGTACTTACAGAAACCTTGATTTTTTCATGCTCTTCTAGCAACTCACAATAATGAGTGAAGTTTGTGTTATAATATTTTGTTCGATAAAGATTTAAGATATTTTCTTTGATATTGTCTTCTATTGTATGTGATGGTTTACGACCACGATTACCATGGATAAAGAAAATCTTTCCTTGATCTAAATAACCTTTGATTAAACGATTTATATTTCGTCTAGTACAGCCTAGTTTCAGAGCTGCATTGTCCTTGTTCCCTTTAGTTTCAACTAATCTTTTAATAATTTCATATTTATATTGTTCTGTCATGTTTAAGTCTACCTTTCTAATGATAATCACCTCTGCCTATAAAATACATGAGGTTTTATTATATACCATAATTAAAAAAAATAGGACATAATCAATTGTGGTACACTAAGACATTATCATAAATCAATCATACCTTCCATCTATTTTGCATATCTTTATTGTATTGCTGTCGCAGCAATGGTATAATAGTATAATAAATATGAATAACTGCTTCAAAAATACTTAATTGCTGTGGATTTTGAGTGGCGAACTCTCCACAGCTTTCTAATTTTATATCTACTCTTCCATCATTATCTAATCTAAAGACATATTGATTATTATTCTTTTTAATATGCATTTGCAAACTACTTATATCTTCATAAGCACTTATTAACGCTTGTAAGGGTGGTTTGTTATCAATGTTTCCATATCTTGATACACCACTATAATTGTCAGCATTTCGATCTGTGTTACATTGAAATTCACTTATATCTAATATTGTAATATTATTACTTCCTATTTTTTCCCCTTTTTTACTTAATAACCAGTAGAAAAAATCTTTTTCGAATGTATACCCATCTATATTTTTAAACATTAATTTACCCCAAGGCGAATATTTGCCTTTTTCCATTAACTTAGTTCTTATCCGAGCTTCAACACCTTTAACCCCTATTATATTACAATACGTTGAGTTATTATATTCCAAAAACAAAGCATGACTATAACTTGTATTTACTTTAAAACCAGTGAACTTATCCAAACACGCCATTGCAGTAACACAATCATAATTAGATATTTTTTGTTTATTTTTATTTTTCCATTCATAAGTAAGATTAACACTAGGATTATTGTGATCGGATTCAATGCACCTAGTTTTTTCTAATAAATCATATATCTCATCTATTGTTTTATCTAATTTCCATATTACACTATTCACAAAATGCCTCCTAATTGTATTTATAAACCACTTTAAAAGGTTTATCATTAGTATTTAATTTAATTAATTTAGATAGAATGAATCCATTTGCGTTTTCTACACAGATTCTAGGAATTATAGTCTTTGTACAATTCGTAGTAGCAATTTGATTTGCATCACTATTTAGATTTGCCTGAAATTTCACTTCATACCTAGTCTCTTCACTATGCTTTAAATTGTTCAATATTGCTTTTGATATATTATACGTAAATCCATACTCATGAATATTATATTCGTCGCTATATACAGCTATCGGAGCAAGTATCATACTTTTCTTATTATCTTCAATGCAAATATCAACCCACAGAGAACCCTTTTTATTTATGTACCACAAGGCTACTTTTTTCCATTTGCTAATTACATCACATACTTCTAATACTAAAATCATTTGATTATATTCATTGTATTTGCCTTGTACCAAATATGTTCTATCGTCAGTAACTGTATTCATTATTTTAGCCTGTACACATATTGGTTTAGTAAAAATCTGCAAAAACCTAAAAATTTACCTACAGATCCTGCAAAAAGAATATAAAAGATATTAAGCAATATTACCCTAATAAATTCTTTTAGCAACCCATTCTTTGATATATCCCTAAATAGTTTAATCATAATCTCGCACCTAATATTAATGAATTGATCTCTTTATCATATAAAAAATCAGAAAAGACCTCATTTGGTGCATCGATTCGAACCACACCTTCACTTCCTAATTTAATGTCATATCCTTTGTATTTGAAGGTAATACTCATTAATTTAGCATCATAAACATCAATAATATAGTTCAAGTTAGCAATTATATTATCATAGCGATTGTATAGCAAGTTCTCTAATAATATATGAAGTTCTTCTATGTCATCACTCTCAAAGTCTTGCATTTCAATATTTGTTATTCTAATATGGTTAGCATTATTTATTCCATAATTAAATAAATTACTAAATATCTCATTAGACAACTTATAGGGGTTAATTTTGCATTCATGTTGCAGAGAGTATCTACTACTCTTGGTATTATATCGTTCTACATCAACGCCCACTATTTTCCTATTACTAAAGGAATAAATATACTTACTACCACTACAAGCATCATTAGATGTTTTGAGATATAAAAAAAGTGTTTTTAGCATATCTAGTCCACCTCTTTGCTCTAATAAATTTATCATACTCCTCTCCCCTTATATATTAATTTATGATATTTTTTTATGTTGTTGATTATTATACATCAGAATTCAATTATTTCAAATAGTTTGAGCAGTATTTTTTTAGTATGCCCCATAACTAAACGACATTACCACGACTTAATTTATTTTTGTGCAAAAAAAAATAAAACCTACCCCTAATTAATGAAGTAGGTTTATATCTGTACTAAATTTTCTTTTAGTAAATAGTAATAAATAGAACTATTATATGTAATTAACTTAAAAGACCTACCTTCAATTGATATTATGCTTCCAAATCGGAAAATCGTTGCTAGGTAGGCTATTGTTATTTCAATTTATCTTGTACAGGAGATAAACTATGGTGTATAATAGATTTTAAGTAAGCAATTATGCAGGGTGATTGGCGATACTCCCACTAAAGATAAGGGGGTGACGCTTATGTCTATTTATGAGTGTTTATCTCTTATGATACTATTTGCAATGCTTGTCATTGCAATTATAAATACAACTAAAACGACAAAAAAATAATCACACCTGCCTGCCAGTAGGACTGTGATTATTTTTCTTTAATATAAAATGATCGCCAATTGCTCGGCTAATTGCTTACTTTTTATTTATTGCATTGGAGTACAAATGGGGTACACTTTAATAATACTCAAAATATTATATTATGTCAAGAGTGACATACAATGTCACCACTTTTTATGTAGTAGACATTATACAGTATATCCATTTATGTTTACTTTTAAACAGTCCGAATCTTTAGCCTTCAAGTCGTCTAACAATTCAAAGGTCATTTGTTAAAACCGACCTTGAGTTATAGCCCTCTTAAAATTTAGGTGGCATAAGTCAGTGGTTCTTTTGAGGAACCATCGACTCTCTATAGGTTAAATAAATACAGGATAGGTTCTGCCATTATAGTAATTAACGCTATAATTATTTTTATAACAAGTCGGCTTTTCTTCTGGAGATAATTGGTATTTAAAAGTTACTGATTCATTATTAACAACATCATAAAAATCATGATTTTTTATCAAGCATTTTGTTGACTTTATTTCACTGTCACTATATGCGTTTCCTTTATATGCTCTAACATAATACATCTGTATCGTTTCTAATTTCTCCAAGTATGCTAATATCCATTAATTAACTCTCCTTGAATACTAATCTTTCTTTTATGTATGTCATATCTACAATTCCCTTGCCACCATCACGATTCTTTTTTACTTTAAGTTGTGTTACCATTTGGCATTAGAGGTTCAGGACAAATACTGTTAGCCATACCTTTATGTAAAGAGGTGGTTTCTGCCATATTTTACTTTCAATAATTGTTCTACTTATTAAGATACAGCCCTTCAACATTTATCACCTCATTTGTTAATCAAAGTCTTAACCTTAATTTGATATTGTTTTTCTTGTCAAGATAGGCTATAATAGACTTGTCGGAGTTATATAGCCTATCTTGGCTGGTATCATATCTATGTTTTGAATGTAGGTCTTATTTTTTTGCATTAATAACCATATTATCTCCTTCCTTTTGTAGATACTGGATAAATTACTTAGTATCCACTATATACCCCATTCGTTTTTTAACTTAGAATTGATAAATTTCATTATTCCTTCATCACCATTTTTATTGTCTGGATGAAATACTGTAGCCATTCGTTTATAGATAGTTTTAAGCATGTCCTTCTCTTTGTCTGTATAAGCTGATGTTGCTGAGAATAAGCTACTGTAATCATAATTGCTATTACTGTAGCTGTTATTGTTGTAATAGTTACTATACTGCTCTTTATATTTCTGTTTAGTTTTATAAATAGCCTTTATTTGTTCAAGTTTTTTTGTGTTCCATAACTCTCCAAATACGGTGTAGCACATATCATATGTACAAGTTCCATACTTTTCCTCAAACTCTTTTTTAGCCTTACGGTGTGCTGTGATTATTCCATCATGCTTTTTGCTAGTCTTGTATTCCTCTGTCTGCTTGTATTCTTTGATTAATGGTTTTCTTACTCTTTCTACTTTCGATTCTATAAAGTCATACATATTATCAAATTCAATTCCAACAAACGAGCAAAAAGAAGTAAAGACTTGATTTCTTTTAGGATTTTCTAACCACATATAATCCCATAAACAAAACCATTTTTCTTCAACAAGTCTATAGTAATCGGCTGAAAACAAAACAATTTGTTTCTTCTTGCTCTTACCCTTTTCTCTATAGCTATGGCACAGTTCACTAGAACATAATTATAGAAAACCTGATACTGATCTACTTAATAAATTAGCATTATATTTAATGTTGATGTAGAGTACTTTACTTCTGGTAAAGGCATTGAAGACGTTAATATAACATTTCATGAAAGTAAAGGGTATTCTAATAAAGTTGAAAAAAATTTAACAGAAGCATATTCATTGTTAGAAGAACATAGCGATAAGCTCAATGAAAAACAAAGACAAGATTTGACACAATTAATAAAATGGTATTTAGATAAAGAGTTTATCTAAAAGGTCCATACGCGACTAAAAAGGAAGCTAATAATGCTATGCGAGAATACTTGAATGAGCACGAAAAAAATAAGCATCTTTTAAGTGGTCATATAACAATGAGACAATATTGCGAGATTTGGTATGACAACTATGTCGTTTTAAACGTAAAACTAAATACCCAAAAAAGATATAGACTGATGATGAAGAATCATATAATACCATACTTTGGGGATATGAACATTAAAGAAATTAAACCTATAATTCTTCAAAATTACTATACTCATTTAACTAAACCTAAAGTAATAGGTGGTGCTGGCTTTCTGGTACAACAGCACTTAAACATCATCGGTTATTACATCAAATGTTCAAACATGCGGTTGGTTGGCAAATGATTCTTTTCAACTATGCTCAAAGCGTACAACCGCCAAAAGCAACAACCCCTGAAACAAAATTTATAACAGAAGAACAATTCTATAGATTATTTCATATATTCAAAAATACCGATTATTTCATACCTGTATTATTAGCTGGTACTACTGGTATGCGTGAAGGTGAAATTTGTGGCTTACAAGACTATAATATTCATTTAGATCGTAACGAAATTTATGTTAAGGATAACTTGGTGTATATAGAAAAAAAATGGACTCTAGACTCTACTAAAACACATAGAAGTACTAGACCTGTATATATATTCCCTGATGTATCAAGAATACTAAAGCAGTATCTAATTCAAAGAAAAGAACAACAACTCAAATATGGTCCTCAATATATAGATAGTGGATTCTTTTGCAGGCGACCAGACGGACGATTTATAAATCCTGTCACATTAGGTAAAAGGTTTACCATAATTGCTAGGAAATATAACTACCACATATCGTTCCATGGATTAAGGCATACTCACGTAACTATACTATTTAATAAGGGAAAGGACTTAAAGACTGTAGCTGATAAGTTAGGCCACTCAACAACCAAAATAACAACGGATACCTACATTCACTCATCCATTGAATCTCAAAAAAGATTATTGGGTGATATTAAATTACCAGGCTTAGGCACGTTTTAGGCACACGTGTAACGGGTTTTATAGGCATGAATATATACTCATGTCTACCCAAGCCTTGTAATGACGGAGAGAGAGGGATTTGAACCCTCGGTGCGGTTTTGCCGCACAGTGGTTTTCGAGACCACCACCTTAAGCCACTCGGACATCTCTCCAGATACACTTACCTATTATATCACTAAATTTTCCAATAAAAAAGACCTAAAGATAAAATCTTTAGGTCGATTTATTATAATTATAGACTTACGATATTTTCAGCTTGAGGACCTTTAGCTCCTTCAACTACGTCAAAAGAAACTTTTTCGCCTTCTTCTAAAGTTTTGAAACCGTCTTTTTGAATTTGTGAATAATGAGCGAATACGTCATTTCCTTCATCTGTTGAAATAAAACCAAAACCTTTGTCTGAATTAAACCATTTAACTGTACCAGTCATAATCTCTTACCTCCGAATTTTTATTTTTCCTTAAATTACTTGTAAATAATTCATCAATAAAAATTCGAACTATATTATTAAATCTAATATTAGATAATTCTCGTTTATTAACTTGATAATTTTTTACTTATAATGCAAGGTTCTATATAATCATATACTATTTCAGAAAAAAATCAAGGGTTTTTTAAAAATATTTTAATATTTTTTATAAAAAGTTATTTTATTTCACTAAACGCGTATTATTCTATCTATAATGGACTCCTTATTAAGCTTTTTGGTTATAAAATGAGTCAAAATATATTGGACAATTATTAGAACAACTAGCATCAATATTATTTCTTTTATTGGACTTTGCCATTTGGCATATGTCGCTTCTTTGCTAAATACTTCAAAACAGATTTTGGCAATACGTATACCAAATATTGATGCCAAAACTCCACTGATCAACGAATAATACATTCCTTCTACTTGCAACATAGTATTTAACTGTTTATCAGATAATCCAATGGCTTGAAGCATACCAAGCTCTTTTTTTCTGGTCAAGATACTAGTTATCATAGTATTAATCAAATTCAGCAAACCAATTAATCCAATAACGAAAACAAGCACCATTCCAATGAACTGCATGGAATTCTTTTGTCTGTTGTACTCATCAAAAAGGCTTTTATATTCAGCTACCTCTACATCATCATAATTTGCTAGTAGTGTCTCTAATTCTGTTTTAACCTCTTCTTCTGAATTTTCATTAACATTGACAGATATTTTTTTGTAATTATTCTCTCCTAGGTATTCCTTAACTATTTTTTCATGTGCTATCCAAGTAGGTCCTATACTATGTCTATTATTACTTATTGGTAATATATCTGTAACTGCTAACACTGTAAATTCTTCTGTAAAACTTGTATCATCACCCTTATTTACATTGAATAATACTTTGTCTCCAGTATGATAATTATCTTCATCTTTATCTCCTGAATATATTACATACCTACCTTGATTTAATTTATCTAAATCCAAGTTTCCTTCTAAGATTTTATCTGCCAATTTTTTTAGAGTGACATCTTCATATCCATAAACATCACAGTTGACCGTTCCATCATAATTACCATATTGCTCCTTATGCTCATCCATCTTTTCACTATCATATTCCATTGTGACTATCTTATGTCTTGTTTTAACAATATTTTTTACATCTTCCATTTCAATAACTTGCTCTATGATATTGTTCATATCATCAATATTATCTTTTCCAGAATCAGTATTAACAATATCAAAATCCCCAGCTACGTAATTGCTTGTGAGATTATCTACTCTCATACTGTTAAAGATTGATGAGAATGTAATGAATAATATTCCACTCATAGTTAGAGACAGCATAGTCATTATTGTACGTTTTTTATTTCTCCATAGGTTCAAATAAGCCATTTTACCAACTGCACCTAGTCTAGTATGCTTAGTCTTTTTAGTGGTCTTTTTGCCAGTTGTACTTACCTGTGAATAACGTAATGCCTCTATTGGAGATATTTTAGCTGCTATTTTACTTGGCTTTACCAATGCCAGCCTTATTGTGAATAAGGAAACACCCGCAGCTATAAGAATAATATATAACGGAAATACCATTTCTATATTATTGCTAAGAGGTATCATAGGTACTAATATATTACTAATCAGATATCCCAACAATATTCCCAATGGTATACCCTTCATTGATGATATGATACCTTCATATATAATCATCTTTCTTAGTTGCTTTGGAGATGTACCAAGAGATGACAGCATACCTATCTGCTGTATCCTCTCCACAACAGAAATATAATAAATATTATATATTACTATGATAGTTGCAATAATAACCATTAATCCTAATATTGCAAAAGGTATCATGTTAGTAATATTTTTTCGTTTTTCATTAAGGAGCATCTCATTGAACGAAATATTTTCATCCTCAATTTCTAAATCCATTGATATCTTTAATATCTTGTTATAAACATCACTATCATCCTTTAATTTAAGAGCTATATCCTTATGTACTAATTGGGGATCTATTTTCCTCATAAAACTCTCAGATATCAATCCTAACCCGGTCTTATTGACAGCCATCATATTATTTTCTTTCAGAATTCCTACAACCTTGAATTTTTCATTATATGAATCTCCATTACCTGTACTATATTCCATAGTAATGTTATGACCTAACTCTACTGGTAATTCAAATCGTTCTAATACCGAAGGTAATACAGCTATTTCATTATCTTCTTGTGGAAATATACCTTCTACCACTTTGAGTGATAATAGGTCTGCTCCTTCTTCATCAGCATATAATAAGGACAAACTATAATTATTCATATCTGTCACATCAGCTACATTAGAATAAACTCCTGCTTCCTCTAATTGAATATGGTGTTTCAACATATCGATCTGTTTCTCATTGACATTAGTAAATCTAGCTTCTGCTTTTCCATAAGAACCAATGACATTATTTAGATTCATCTCTCTTATACTTACTGCAAAAGTCGCTATAGTTGTTATTAGACAAGTAGATAATATGATAGCCAATAATATTAATCCTGACTTACTCTTAGAGGATTTACCATACTTTCTTGCTAGTTTAACCATTACACTCATACTATCTACCTCCCTCAACTATTTTCCCATCTTCAATTCTAATGATTCTATCTGCCATACGGGCGATGTAATCATCATGTGTTATCATAACTAATGTTTGATGATATTTTTTAACTGATAGCTTCAATAGTCCTAGAACCTCTTCACTTGTCTTTGAATCAAGATTTCCTGTAGGTTCATCAGCTAATATGATAGATGGTTTTGAGGCTAATGCTCTAGCTATTGCAACTCTTTGCTGCTGTCCGCCAGATAAGGCACTTGGCAAGTGTTCTCTTCGGTCATATATTTTTAGGGTATTCATCAAATCTTGAACATAATCAGTATCTACTTTCTTACCATCCAACTCAATAGGTAATGTTATGTTCTCGTAAGCATTGAGAACTGGTACTAAGTTGAAGAATTGAAATATGAACCCTATTTTTCTTCTCCTAAAAACAGCTAACTGCTCATTCTTCATTGAATATATATCTTGGTTTTCAATTAGAACCTTACCATCTGTAGGTCTGTCCAACCCTCCTAACAAATGCAGTAATGTGCTCTTACCAGAACCTGATGTTCCAACTATTGCAACAAATTCTTTTTCTTTTATTGTCAAATCAAGATTATTAACAGCTTTTACTATATTTTCTTTTCCATAAAACTTCTTTAGATTTTTTGTCTCTAGTACGTTCATTTCTATTCCTCCATAGACTATATATTTGACTCTATCTTATAAGTAACTGGACTTAATTATCTTTATGTGAATAGTATATACTCCATAGCTTACATTTTTATTTCAATTTATCTTACAAATCTGTAAGGAAGAATAATATGCAAAATGTTGTACCCTTATTCAATGTTGAACGTACTGTAACTGTACCTCCTTGTTCTTCAATAATTCTTTTAGTAAGATATAACCCTACACCTGAACCTTCTTTTTTCTGCACTTCTTCTGATTCTCCTCTATAGAATCTGTCAAAAACTTTGAATTGCTCTTTTGGGGAAATGCCTATACCCGTATCCTTGATTACTATCTTAACGGAAGTCTCTAATCTTTCCATGTTTACAGTTATACTTCCCCCGTCTTCTGTATACTTCACAGCATTTTCCAACAGATTGAATATGGCTTCTTTTGTCCACTTTTTATCGTGATTTATATCTACGTTGATTAATTGTTCTATGTTAATATTTATTCCTTTTTCACCAGCAGACAGATATATCCCGTTTATAGCATCTAAAACAGTTTTTTTGATATCCCTATTCTCTCTTTTTAATTGAATCATTCCTGCTTCTAATCTAGATATATGAACAAGTGAATTAATCAACCACTCAAGCTTGATTATCTCTTCTTTGCTTCTTTCCAAAAATTTTACCTGATTTTCTTTATCAACTTCATCTTCCAGCATCAAAGAATTAAATAATTTTATGGAAGAAAGAGGTGTCTTGAATTGATGTGATATATCTGTTACTATAGATTTTATTTGTTCTCGACTGTTTTTGATTTCTTCTATACTTAATTCCAATCTCCTAGTCATTAGATTGAATTGATGTCCTATCCTATCAACTATTCCTTCATTATTGGTAGCTAAATGTACAGAATAATCCCCATCCATTACTTTATCTATCCCTCTAGAAAACAATTCTATTTTTTTCATGATATATATAATACTCTTAGAAAAATAAAATAGGATAATTATAAAAATTAAGATAAGCATTATCATGTTATATGTCATCATCTTTTTGGCTTTTGCATAAAAATCTTTGCTGTAGCTGATATCCATATCCTGGGTGTATCCATATTTATTCAGAAGCTTTTTCCCTGCCATGATATATTGATCATTTTTTCCCTCTAAAAATATATTTGCGATTTCTTTTTCCTTATCAGGAACCAAAGTAGCTAAACCACCTATGATATTATAATCGTCCAATATCTGCTGTCTATGTAACTGTTCAACCATATTGCTGGATATCAAATAGAAAACTATCATTATAGCTCCCATTAGCCCCAAGGATATCTTAGAAATATTATATATGAAAGGTTCTTTTTTAAAATATCTTATCATTTTATCCTCCTGTAATTAACTCCATTGGAAATTATAATACCTTCTTATTCCATATGTAACCTACACCTCTAACTGTTTGTATGTAATCAGGTCTAGAGGGGTTGTCCTCTATTTTCTCTCTGATTCTTCTCATATATACAGCTAACGTATTCTGGTCTATATAATTACCTTCTATATCCCATAGATGTTCCAGTAGTTGTTCTTTACTTAATATCTGCTGCCCATTCTTCATAAAATAGTTCAATACTTTATATTCAGTTTTTGTTACATCAATCTCCACAGCATTTTTATATATTTTCATTTTATCTGGATATAAAACCATATCCCCTGAAGTAAGGGTATTCTTTTTTTCTCTAACTGAAGTCCTTCTAAGTACTGCGTTTATTCTCGAAATGAGTTCTCTTAACTTGAATGGTTTTGTTATATAATCATCCGCTCCCATATCAAGACCAGTAACTATGTTGACCTCTTCATCTAGTGCTGTAAGGAAAATAACAGGTATATCCTGTACTTTCTGTATATTAGTGAACAACTCGTATCCGTTTCCATCTGGTAATGTTATATCTAATAAAGCTAGATCAAAACTGTTTTTCAGTATTTCTGCCTCAGCTTCTTTCTTGCTTTTTGCGTGTATTACTCTATAATTTTCCTTTTCCAAAGCAAATTTGATTCCCATGCCAAGTGAAAAGTCATCTTCAACCATTAATATGGTACTCATTGAATAATCCTCCTATATATTAAAAAGACCCATCAATAATACACTGCATTAATATACTAGCAAGATAGACTCTATTCAGCAGTATTTTCAGATTCTTATTAAACAAAATGTTTAGAATCCAAACAGCTGAACAGAGTCTATCTTACGGAAGTTATTAACCATATGCATTACCTAACTGGTCCTTCCTATTTTTTCTAACCAGATATAATTATAGCACTATACTTTGGTAATGTTAATCTTATTTTTCCTCTTTCCACTTCATATTTTTCTTTATCCGTATTGAAACTATCCCTAGTCGTAAGTATAACTCTTTCCATGCTCTGGGAATCCGTTATCCCTAATTCCCATACAGGAATATGAAAACTTCTTTCTTCATCATTATTATTAACTGCAATTGCTAATTTATCATTGTCATCCCATCTTCCATAACTGATGACTCCCCATTCTCCATATAGATATTTCAATGAACCCGTCCTAAGAGCTTGATATCTCTTATGAATGGATATTATTTCTTTGTGGAATGAAAGTAACTCCTGATCTTCTTTTCCCCATGGAAATGTTCTTCTATTATCCGGGTCAGTCCATCCACATAGACCTGCTTCATCTCCGTAATATATAGTTGGCGCTCCCTGCCAAGTCATCTGAATTACTACTGCCTCTTTCATAATCCCTTTATTAATATTCTCATTAGCCTTCTCTGGTCCAAGATTGTTGGTTCTACCTACCATGTGATTAGTTCTAGTCATAAATCTTGAATGGTCATGATTGGATAATTCATTCATGGCAGTCAATAAGGAGCCAGTTAAAAAGCTTTGCATATTATGAGTCATGATATCAAAAAATGCTTTATGGTTATTAAGCAATTCTCCTTTATATTCATCACTATGTTTTTCTAGACCTGTCAAAAACCATGTGACAGGCTCCATGAATGCATCATAGTTCATGATTGTGTCCCATTGATCTCCTAAAAGCCAATCTCTTGAATTATCATAATGCTCTGCAAGTATAATAGCATCATCCTTAGCCGATTTTACAGATTTTCTGAAATCTCTCCAAAACATATGATTGAATTCTTGTGAATACCCAAGGTCTGCTGCCACATCCAATCTCCATCCATCAGCATTAAAGGGTGGACTAACCCATTTTCTAGCTATGTTCATTATATAGTTATACAATACTGCTGATCCTTCAAAATTAAGTTTGGGTAAAGTCTCATAACCCCACCATCCATCATAGTTGGTATTGTTTGGCCATTCACATCTACAATGGAAATGAAAAAACCTAGTATAAGGACTGTTTTTTGATTCATACGCCCCTATATCATATTCCGTTTGATTCTTATATATATTCTCTCTATCCAGCCATTTATTGAAGGAACCACAATGATTGAAGACTCCATCAAGAATAATTTTCATACCTCTTGAATGTACTTGTTCAATGAGTTCCACCAATAATTGATTACTAGCTTCCAGATTCTCTTTATTAGTAGTTCTCATTATATATTTTGTGGCATATTCATTACATGGATTATCATCATTAAGAACTTCCCCTCCATCATTGACTATAACACCAAAATGAGGGTCAACAAAGTCATAATCTTGGGTATCATATTTATGGTTAGATGGTGAAACAAAAATGGGGTTAAGATATATTACATCAATACCTAAATTACTTAGATAATCAAGTTTATCAATTATCCCCTTAAGGTCCCCACCATAGAAATCTCTTACACTATCAGCATCTGGGTACTTATACCAATCATTTATTTTTCTTGTAAAGTTACCTACATACAAGTATTCATTATCTACAACATCATTACTTTCATTACCATTATAGAATCTATCAACAAAAATTTGATAGAATATGGCTCCTTTTGCCCAGTCAGGAGTTTTGAATCCAGGTGATATCCTGTAATTGAAATGGGTATTAGGTTCACGGCTGATACCTCTTTTATTATAATAACATCTAAAACTACCGATGTTTATTTCAAAATAATACTCTATTATCTCTTTTTCAAGGTTGATTTCTCCAGCATAATAATCAAATAATTCGTCAGTTTCATCAATTAACAATTCCAGTCTATTGCCATTGCAGATTACAAAAGCTTTGTCTATATTATCCTTCTTGGTCCTTAACCTAACTTTTACTGGTTCATCAGCTTTTGGTTCACAAGGTATTCTATATTCCTTGGTTCCATCACTAAAAACTGCTCTTTCATCTAGTATTGGTTTATTATTATCAATATACAGTAATAATTTTTGTGCTAATGAAAGTTCTCTAAAAGTCTTATGTAACATAGGATTAAGCCAAACCTCCTTATCTAATCTTTCCAGAACTAATCTTCAACGATATCATATCCCCAATTATATAAGTGATCAATTCTATTATTATATTTTGTTATAGCTTCTTTTTTTGAAGCAAATACATCTGTATTTATATAAACTGTTACATTACTTCTTACATCATTTCCTATCTCAATCACTTTTTTATTATTAGCATTTAGTATCAATTTTATAAAATTATTTCTTTTCAAAAAACAGCTTTTATAATAAGTTCTCACTAACATCACCTCTATACACTATATTCGTTACTGATATAAGTTATACAAGTTAATATAGCTTAATTAAAATTGTCGTCTTAATAACTTATCTTAACTATATTCTTCCCAAATATCAGTAAAGATTTCATAGTATACAAGAAAAGAGGCTACGCCTTGTCATCTGTAGGTACTTTTTACTGTAAAATAAAAAAGACAGCCTACCGATCGGCTGTCTTTTTTCTTTAAGGAGAAGGTATTTGTTCTTATGGGGTGTAGCAAAAACTTTATTATTTATATATATTGTATTGGGGGGTTTTACAATAATAATTATAGCATTAACCCAGAAATAAGTGTGCATAAACTTTCAATAATTTGACTATTTTTATTAGTAGTATTATACAACTAATATTTTCATCAATTTATGTCCCTTTCAATTATATACAAAAAGGTCAAACTAATAAAGCTAGTTTTTGCACAGCCCCATTTTTTAACATTTTTCTTATATTTTTTTGTATAAGTCCTTCTCGAAAATCTGTCTTACTTCACCTACATCTTTAGTCACTCCAAGGACTATCATAAGTTTGATTCTTGCCTTTTGTCCTGATAGATTATCTCCTAGTATTACTCCCATATCCCTTAGTTGTCTTCCTCCTCCTTGGTAACCATATGAATCCAGTACTCTTCCTTTTGAGCATCTTGATACTATGACTACTGGGATGTTCAAGTCAATTGCTCTCCGTATACCTTCCAACATGGTTGGGGGAAGATTTCCTCTACCTAAAGCTTCTATGACGATACCTCTATAATCATTATCAACAAGATAATCAATGAATTCTGAACCAAGACCAGCTACAGCTTTAATAAGAGCAACCCTGTTCTCTATATTTTCCGTAACAATCTTAGAAGCTTTTTTTCTGTTTCTATAATAGATGACTTGATCAGAGTCTACAATGCCTAGAGGACCGAAATCCATACTCTGGAATGTGTCAAGACTTAATGTATGAGTTTTAGTTACTTCATCTGCTGCATTCACTTGATTATTCATGACTACCAATACACCCTTGTTCTTAGATTCCTCAGAACAAACTGTACATATTGAAGCAGCCAGGTTAGCTGGTCCATCATAGCCTAATTCTGAACCATTACGCATAGAACCTGTTACAACAACTGGTTTTTCCGAGTTGATGACAAGATCAAGAAAATATGCTGTCTCCTCTAGGGTATCAGTACCATGTGTGATTACTACTCCTGCTATATCTTCTCTGCTTAGAAGTTCGTTAGTGACTCTTGCAATGTCCAACATCATGTTAGGAACAATATGAGGCCCAGGATAAGCACCATAGTGTATAACCTCAATCTGTGCCATTTTCTCTATACCCGACACTTTTGAAATTATATCCTTATCAGACAGTGCTGGTATAGCTGCCTTCAGCCTTTCGTCAACCATCATGGATATTGTTCCACCTGTAAAAATCAATGCTACTTTTTTCATCTAAAACCCATCCTTTCAACTACATATATTGAACTTGAACATCTACACACCCATTTTTAAAAAGTTCAATATATTTCCCTTAATTACCTCTTACCCATATTTTGTTTGATTATAAATTCTCCCAGAAACCATCAACTTTTTTCTTCAACAAATCACTAGATGCATACACAGCATGATTCCATTCATAAGGAAAAATCCTTTTGTAATGATTACTGCCAAATCTCTCATCTATAAGGACAACTATGCCTACGTCATTCATTGTTCTAATGACTCTTCCTGCCGCCTGCATAACCTTGTTCATCCCAGGATACATATAGGCATACTCATAACCGTTATCAGATGTATTGTCAAAGTAATTCTTGATAAGATTCCTTTCGTTGCATATAGAAGGTAACCCAACCCCTACTATAACTGCACCACTAAGTTTTTCTCCTGTTAAATCTATACCTTCACCAAACATACCCCCTAATACTGCAAAAGCTACAAATGAATCTTCTCTCTCATTATGGAATTCTCCTAGAAAATCATCTTTCTCACTTTCGCTTAGTCCTCTTTCCTGTTTTATGATATTTATATCATCATCTTCTATTATGTTAATAAAAGTGTCATACACATCATTCATATACTTGTAGGAAGGGAAGAATATGATGTAGTTCCCTTTTTTCCCCTTAATTGTATTGTAGATAGTCTCTACAACATTTATATAGGTTTTCTGCCTGTTCTTATATTTTGTAGATACCTTATTATTTATTAATAAACATAGATTCTTTTGTTCAAAAGGTGATTCAAGAGTCAATCCATAATTCTTTTCATTGCCTCCAAGTATCTTGACAAAATAATCCATAGGCGTTAATGTAGCCGAAAAAAGCACCGTAGACTTTGCATTTCCCATATAATCCCTTAGATTACCCGATGGATCCAAGCAAAAAAGCTTCATCAATACGTCATCTTGTATCTTTTCATAATATGTTATATATCTATCATCATAGAGTTCTGCCTTCTTCACAAAATCATAGCTGTCAAAGTAGAAGTCAAGTAATTCATCCATGTGTTCCCATTCTACCAGATTGCCAAAGATCTTTTCAGTTCTGTGTATGATACCTCTAAGTATATCTACAAAATCCTCTGAATAATATTCTTCTACCATGAAATCCCCTAGAATCTCACATTCACGTCTCTTTTCAATCATAAAACTATTCAATTTTCCCAAGTATCTATAAAGGGTTTTATCTATATCCTTAACTATTCTTCTTAATTTCAATATAGGCTTTTTGTACATGGTAGCAGAATACATTTCCCTTGCCCTGTCAACTAGATTATGGGCTTCGTCTATTAAAAATAGATAGCTGCCGTTACCTTCCACAAAAAATCTCTTCAGTACTGCACTAGGGTCAAAAGCATAATTGTAATCACAGATGATGCAATCACTAAAAAGCGCTAAATCAAGAGTCAATTCATAAGGACATACTTGATATTTCTTGGCATACTCTAAAATAGTATCCCTGCTGTAATTATCAGTTGCCGTCAGCAACTCACCAATAGCACCGTTTATTCTATCATAGTGTCCTTTTGCATATTCACAATATTTACTGTCACATTTTTTCTCTTCATTCAAGCATATCTTATCTTTTGCAGTTATAAGAACCCTTTTTAACTTTAGTCCATTGCCCTCAAGGAGCTTAATGGCTTTTTCTGCTACATCTCTTCCAATAGTCTTAGCTGTAAGATAAAATATCTTGGAATTCTTCTTTTCCATAGATTTTATAGCAGGATAAAGAGTCCCCATAGTCTTGCCTATCCCTGTTGGAGCTCTAGCAAATAATTTCTCGTCTTCCATTATTACTTTATATACACTATTCATAAATTTCCTTTGACCTTTTCTAAAAGAATCAAATGGAAATTGTAGATCTTTTACACTTTCATCCCTTAACCTATTATAAGTAATTATCTTCTTAGCAAACTCTATATAAAGATTTATTACACTAAAATAAAATTCTTCTAATTCCTTAAGAGTAAATTCATTCTGAAATTGTTTTATAGCATAGCTACCAAGCTCAACATATGTTAATTGAACTTTCAGCTTGTCTATATTATTTTGTTTCCCATATATATATGCATACATCTTGCCTTGGGCTATATGCAGCTTATTGTAATCTTCATCAATATTTTCCAACGATTTGTTTACTGATTTTATTTCATCAATAATTATTATATCATCAAAAATAATACCGTCAATGCGCCCATTTATATCTAATTCTATATCATCTATTAATACTTTATCCTTTACCGGTACTTCCGATTCATAAGCATCATATTCCTTACTAAATCTCTTCTGTATCTTCTGGTGGGCTTTTATACCATCAACTGCTCTGCTTGAGCTTAAAAAAACTGACTTTATATCACCAGAACGTAGAACAAATTCTATGAGCTCTCTTACTGATATACTTAATTTATTAGAAGACATTTCAATACACCCATTTCAATAAGTTCAATATATTTTCCTTGTTTACACAAACCTACTAGAACTAAACATCTGCCGGCTCTATAGCAATTATTTAAATAGGCTTGTCTATATTATAGCAAACAATCTAATATTATTGTATAATAATATTATTAACTGGACTTTCCCACTTCAATATTATATACAGGTGAGCTAATTAAAGGTGGGAAAGTTGAATTATTAATCTATACCTGATACAAAATACAAAAGGTGAATTTATTGTTTTTAAGGAGAGGTTTATTATCAAAATACTTGTTGATGGAGACGCATGTCCCGTAAAAAATATTATAATACGAATTGCAAAAGAATATAACATCCCTGTAGACATTTTTATAGATTCATCACATATATATGAAAATGATTACTGTAACATATTTGTTATTGGAAAAGGAAAAGATGCTGTTGATTTTGCTTTGATAAATAGAACAAAGGAAAACGATATAATAATAACCGGAGATTACGGCGTAGCAACCATGGCTCTAAGCAAAAAAGCCTCTGCTATCCACCCAAACGGCTTTATCTATTCCAACGACAATATAAATAGACTTCTTATGGAAAGACATATTTCCGGCCAAGCCAGAAGAGCAAAAAAACGTTATTCCAAAATGAAAAAAAGAAGCATAGACCACGACACCAAATTCGAAAATAACTTTCGAAAACTCATATTAAATACATTAAGTAATGATATTACTCTATAAAAAAGGATGACAAAAGTCATCCTTTTCTTATAAAGCTAATTTTAATTTAATACATATAATAAATATACCTGTTACGAACGTAAATAGTATAGGGGAATATGAAGCAGTGAGCCATGGACGGCGAACTCAGCCTTTTAAACACGGACGTTTAATCGGCTGACGAAATATTCCCCTATACTATTGGAGTGACTGTTAGCAATTTATTACTTATCTTCTCCACTATCTACATCTAATTTCACTTGCTTCTCCAAAGGAGCTACTACAACTGAATCTACATCGCTTTTATCTACCTTTTTATATTCTTTATCGAATAAAGCTGCAAATTCTTCTCCTGTTATTTTTTCTTTCTCAAATAATAATTGTACTGTTTTATGCATAACATCCATGTTCTCATTTAATAATCTTAGAGCTTCATTGTAAGCATTATCCACAATACGTTTTATTTCACTATCAATCAATCCAGCGATGTTTTCGCCATAATTTCTTGTATGACCCCAGTCTCGTCCAATAAATACTTCATCATTATCGTTTCCAAACTGGATAGGTCCTATCACATCACTCATACCAAATTTAACAACCATATTTCTTGCAGTTGATGTTACTTGTTGTAAATCACCGTATGCACCTGTTGTTATATCGTCAAAAATGATTTGTTCAGCGGCTCTACCACCTAGTCCAACTATTATGTCTTGTTCCATTTCTTTTTTACTTTGATAAGTATCATCAGTTTCAGGTAATGGCATAGTATAACCACCAGCGTAACCTGTAGGTATTATTGAAATACTGTGTACAGGATTTACAAGAGGTAATACATGGAATAATATAGCATGACCAGCCTCGTGATAAGCTGTAATTTTCTTTTCTCTTTCAGTGAGTACTTTACTTTTCTTTTCTGTACCCACACCTAACTTAATAAATGCTTTTTGAACATCTTCTTGTTCGATAACTTTCTTACTAGCTCTTGCAGCATATATTGAAGCCTCGTTCAATAAGTTTTCAAGATCAGCACCAGTAAATCCTACTGTTGTTTTTGCAATAACATTCAAATTAACATTATCTGATAAAGGTTTCCCTTTTGCATGTACTTTTAATATCTCTTCACGACCTTTGACGTCAGGTCTTCCTACAACAACTTTTCTATCAAATCTACCTGGACGTAATAATGCAGGGTCTAATATATCTGCTCTGTTGGTTGCAGCTATAACAATTACACCTTCATTAACTCCAAATCCATCCATTTCAACAAGTAATTGGTTAAGAGTCTGCTCTCTTTCATCATGACCTCCACCAAGTCCTGCTCCTCTTTTTCTACCAACAGCATCAATCTCGTCAATAAAAACTATACATGGAGCATTCTTTTTAGCTTGGTCAAATAAATCTCTTACTCTAGATGCACCTACACCGACAAACATCTCAACGAAATCTGAACCAGAAATACTAAAGAATGGTACTCCAGCTTCTCCTGCTACTGCTTTTGCAAGTAATGTTTTACCTGTTCCTGGAGGTCCTACCAATAAAACACCTTTTGGTATCCTAGCACCAAGTTCTACGAATTTACGAGGACTCTTAAGAAATTCTACTACCTCTTCTAATTCTTCTTTCTCTTCTTCAAGTCCAGCTACGTTTTGGAATGTAATCTTTTTATTTTCATCTACTACCATTTTAGCTTTGCTTTTACCAAAAGACATAACACGGTTTCCACCGCCGCCTCCTTGGGCTTGATTCATTATAAAGATTAATAAGAAAATTACTGGAATAAGAATTATCAGTGATGGAAGTATTTGAATAAACCAACCTGGTCTTACAATATCTTTCACATATACCTTTTTCCCATATTGTTCCATATTTTCTTCAAATTTTGTTGTATTAGTGATTGGGAAACTTCTAGAATCAGTATTATCATAATAGATTGTTACAATACCGGTAGGTATCTCTGCATTCTGTTTAACTTCAATTCTGACAACATCATCAATTTCTTTAACTAAATCTTGATAACCATAGTCACCTTTCATAGTGTCAAATCTGTTACTTGATATAAAAACTGCGATAAGTAAAACTAAAAGTAAAAGCGCATAAAAACTAAATCCTTTAATATTTTTTTTCATGTGCTTGCCTCCTTTCCTATCTTTAGAATATTTACGGTTTTGTCTATCAAATATTAACTATCCATTGTTCCAATATATGGTAGGTTACGATATCTTTGTAAATAATCAAGACCATAACCTAGAACAAATTTATCAGGTATAGTAAACCCTGTATAATCGACTTGTACGTCATCTACAACTCTTCTATCTGGTTTATCTAATAATGTACATATTTTGATACTATTTGGTTTTCTGTCTTTTAAGATATTAACCAAATAACTAAGTGTTCTACCTGAATCTATAATGTCTTCAACAATTATTACTTCCTTACCCTCAATTGACTCATCAAGATCTTTTACTATTTTAACTACACCACTACTCGATACTTCATTCCCATAGCTTGAAACAGCCATAAAATCCATTGTAACAGGAATGTCTTGAATTTGTTTTGATAAGTCAACCATAAACATTACTCCGCCTTTGAGTACGCAAATCAAGTGAACTTCTTTACCTTTATAGTCTTCTGATATTTGTTTACCTAATTCTGCAGTTCTTGCGTTTAACTCTTCAGCAGATATTAATGTTTGTATATTATGCATCATAATATCCTCCTCTAATAATATCTTACTTCTAATATTTTTTTGGTTGAAGCAGTAACCTTGTATGCTTCACTTATTCTATAACCGATGACCCAAATTATATTGTTTCCATCAGCTAGAAGTGGTATAGCATCTCGTTGTTCTTTCGGAATTTTACAATCAATAAAATATTTTTTTAACTTTTTAGTACCATTAATTCCTTTTATGGCGATTAAATCTCCACTCTTTCTACTTCTAACCTTCAAATTATCTTTTATTTTATCATAATCAAACCATTTCGTATATAAATTTTTAGGAATATTATATTTTTTCTCCTCAATAATGCGAAAATCTAAATGTTTATTTAATTCCTTTATATAGATTTTTGATAAATCTTCTGCTTCATATTCAAAATCATTTATCTTATTTTCTCCCAAATTGGTTATTATGATACTGTCATACGTCTTTTTTGCTATTAATCCTTTTGGTAAATTTATTCTTTTACTTACTTGTTTATCGGCTAACTGAATTATCTCATTGATATGTTTGTATTCAATATCCTTCAATGAGCTAATCTCTCCGATGATGTGTCTTACCAGCCTTCTTTTAATGACTGTATCCAATTGTAAAAATTCATTTGTATCTATGGAATATTCTTTATTTTTTATCTTTACAATTTTTTCTTTTTCTTTTAAAACAATTTTATCTATATAATCATCTTCGCTTCTTACTAGATTAGCTGTGTTAACTAAGTTAGTAATGAAGTTCTGATTAAAATTATTTTCAATGTAAGGTATAACAGTATGACGAATCTTATTTCTAGTGTATATTTCCATCTGATTAGTATAATCGTCTCTGTATTTTATATCATTATCCACACAGTATTTTTCAACTTCTTCTCTTGTACACTCCATCAATGGTCTAATGATATTGTCTCTTTTGGGACGTATTCCACCGATTCCTTTAATTCCTGTTCCTCTTAGCAAATTCATTATTATTGTTTCAGCATTATCATTTATATGATGTGCCAAAGCGATCTTGGTACCACTAAATTCTTTACTTGCATCTGAAAAAACTTGATATCTTACTTTCCTACCCATTTCTTCTTCGGATAGCTTATTTTCTTTTGCTAACTTTTTAACATTAAAATAATACACATGACATACAATACCTCTTTCATCGCAGAATTTTTCTACGAACTTTGCATCTTCATCTGCATCTTCTCCTCTAATACCATGTTGAACATGTACAACATGTAAATCTATATCCAACTTACTTTTCAAACTATATAGCATATGTAATAAACATATGGAGTCAGCTCCACCTGATACACCAATGATGATATTATCACCTTTGTCAATCATATTGAACTTTTGGATAGTGTTTAACACCTTATCTACCATACATCTTTACATCCTTTATAATTTCTGTTTAGCCATAAATAAGTGACTCTTTTAATATACTAGACTTGTTCAAATAAATCAATAGTCAAGTTAAATCTTTGTTATATATGCTTCATTATTAACAGTTTGTTAATATCTTGTATACATCTAACAGTCGCTCCAATAGTATAGGGGGATATTCCGTCAGCTAATTAAACGTCCATGTTAATTAAATAATTCTGGACATCGAATCCATTATTATTTCTGACAGTCCAGTAGGGCTGTCAGGTTAAATGCTGAGTTCGCCGTCCATGGCTCATTGCTCCATATTCCCCTATACTATTTACGCTCGATATTCAAATAATATTTATAGGAGCTTACTGTAGTATAACAACTATTTCATGTGCTAAAATAGTGTTTTCCGATAAGATTAAAAGCGGAGAAAACCTTTAATATTTCTCCGCTATTAGTACTTATAATAATAATTATCCCGCTTTTTCCCATATTCTCATGACCAGTACAGTCATATCATCTTTCAACATACCTCCTGTCTTTTCTCTGGCTGCTTCTAATATGTAATCAGCCATATCCTGTGGATTTCTACTATCCAATTTATGTAGAGACTCCTCTACCCACTTCTCTTTATCAATTTCCTCATCCTCACAATCTAATATTCCATCTGTAACCATTATGACCATATCGCCATTTCTTAGATTCTTGGTAGTTGATTCACTTTCTATTTCATTCAACATTCCCATAGGGAGAGATGTTGATTTTACTACCTCCACTTTATTTCCTCTCTTTATGAATGACGATGCAGCCCCAATTTTCACAAATTCACATACACCCGTATATCTATCAACTAAACCCATATCCAGAGTTGAAAAAGTTTGTTCACTAGATTTTAATACAAGTATTGAATTTATCATTTTTATTGCTGTTTCACCATCGAATCCCGCTTCCAGCAATTGTTCCAACAATTCAATAGCAGCTTTACTTTCTTTGAAAGCTTTCAATCCTGTACCCATTCCATCTGAGAGTGCAACGATATCTTGTCCTTTCGGCAGATTCAAAAAGGTATAACTGTCACCGGATATATCTTTATAGTCCTTACTGGCTCTAGCAACCCCTTTTGCTATTCTGTAAACCTCACTTTCAATAAATTTCACTTGACAATACTTACTCCCGTTAATATATTTGCACCCTTCTTCTAATCTCATTTTTTTCTTGGTGAATTTATTAATTACAGGAGTTATATCTTTCATGCTTTTCGTTTTATCTCCATCATATTTTATTTTGAGACTTACTTCCATCCTTTGATTCCTTGCTTTATATACCACCACATCTTTAACAAGTATATCGTCCTTTTTTAATTCCTCAGAAATTTTATTTTCCAAATCTGTATTAAACTCTATATTCTTATATAAATTATTCCCTAACTTGTCAATGATATCTGCAACGGAATAAAACTGCTGGGATATTAGTTGTCTGTTTTCAGCAATTTTATTTTCCCAAGTTAGATTTATTTTATATAATTCAAATAATCTATTTGTTGTTATGATGAATTCCTTTGGCTTTATACATTTTTTAATAAAGACTTCAGGAATATCTTCTTCAGTTATCTGATTTTTATTTTCTACAGCGGAAAAAATACTAAATACTGTTCTATATGTATCGTAAAACTCTTTTTGCCAGCACATTTTGCACATGCTACAGTCTTTACATACTTTTTCCGCTACATCATCTAAGAGTTTATTCACCTCCTCAGTTGTTAGATTCACTCTCCTTTCAGATATATGTTCAAAAGTCTTAGCAATATTTTGAAAAGAATCGGAAAAATTATTTAACTTCTCACTTATGATTCCTTGTACTTTATCTATATATTTATCCTCTTCTATTGAGGTTTTTTTCATTGAATATATCTGCTCTTGTTCGTTGGGCAATATAGCAAATATACCTACACTTACAATCAAGGCTTTTACTATCTGGAAATCCAGGTTAAGGGGAGATATGAAATACCATAAACCAATTGTACCTAGAGAGAATCCTATTATACTACCTACTTTCCCTAATTCCCGAAATAGCGCTGACAGTATTCCAACCATACCAAATATACCTATTATCTCCGGTTCATATCTACCCATTAGAACTAATACTATTCCAGATATCACACCTATTATGGCACCTGTACCAATTCCGTGCCTATATCCTAGAATCAAGATAACTGAGAATATCCAGATTTCTATGAATCCTAATCCCATAACAGTTATGTCAGCTATACCAGCAACTGCTGTACCCATTATTATGGCTTCACTGATCAATATTTCATTAGTTGCTTTTTTATCTTCTTCGTGCTCAAACAAATATTTGAGTCCACGCCCATATATCAATACCAATGAAAATATAGAAGCACTTTCTAATAATGAAACAAGCATATTATTGAATACGTTGTTTTGTATGATTCCAGCAGTGATCGTAATAATCAAACAGCTGGTTGCAGCTATCACCCCCTCGTGGACCAGCAAGGGTTTCTTGCCTTTTATATCTAAAATAGAATTTACCGATACTATGAGTATCATAATTAGTGCATATTTCAATGCATCTATTATAGGCATAGCAGTAAGTAAACCTATCAAAACTGAAAAGAACATCCATATCCGATTTTTCTTATCAATATATACCGCTGAAAAGTATGCCATTGCCATAGGATTCATATTATTAAAAATTACTGCCCTACCCATCATTAGACCTACAGCATACATAAAAATTAATTTTAGTATTTTTAATCCTTCTTTTTGTATTTTATCTTTTTTGGATATCATCATCCTAGTTTGTCCTATTGTAATGTTAGTTTTATCCATAATACTCTCCTCCCCTTCTCAAAAAATTATTTAATTATGATTAATCACTGGTGGACTAATCCAATCATCTCTTGGTGAGAACTAATTATATATGATGCAAATGGAATTGTTTGTCATAACTTGTATCCAAAATAAAAAAACTTTTAGACAAATTTTCTCATGAATAGGTTAATTATCGAATAGAGGTGGGTTATTATGTTTATAGGTGGGTAAGGGTCGTGGAGATAGTATAGGGAAATATTACGTCAGCCCGTTAAACGTCCGTGTTTAAAGGGCTGAGTTCGCCGTCCATGGCTCACTGCTTCATATTCCCCTATACTATCTCCACTCGGTGTTTTAATCATTAGTATAAGCTTATAAACATAAGGTGGTTGAAGGTGTGAAATAACGGGCTTATTTAATTTATTAAGCTAATTTATAATTTAATTAAATAATAATTACCTTGTACCTTTTACTTTGTAATGTAGGCTACAACCGCATTCTTTTTACTGGCTTAAGAGTGGTAAATATAGAACTAACCATATATAGTGATAATAACGACTTTTACGGCTTGTTGCCATACCTTAAAAACAGCTAGAAGCAACAAACGTAACCAGAGTGATTATCACTATATATGGTTTCAACATACAACCGTTGTCTATTTCAATCTTAATCCTTTCCGCGACAGTCTAAAACAATTAATATGTTTATCCTTAAGCCTCTAAGAATATAAAAGCTCACAAAAAAAAAGAGTATTTCCTTAAACAGGAAACCTCTTATTCTTCTTCATTTACAAATATTATTTCATCAGGTTTAACTAGTCCAAATTTTTCTCTTCCCAACTGTTCTATGTATTCATCCGATTTAATGTATTCTTTTTGTTTTAACAGGTCTATGTGTTTTTCTTCTTCTGCTTCTATTTGCTGTTCTAGCTTCATCTCATCTTTCTCTAGCTGGAGATTCTTAACATACAGTGTTGATACTCTAATACTTACGACAACGGTTAGTAGTATTAATACTAGTGTAGAAAACAATATAGCTTTTGTTTTTTTTCTTTTTCTTCTCAAGTAAACTATCATTCCTTTCTCGTAACAACATTTGTATATGCTTAAAGCTGTTTTATCATACTTTAAGTTAATATATCTATTTCTTTTTAAATATCACTTTTACGTCCTTAATAATCTTCTTATATTTTATTATCAACCATTTGCCGAATTTTTTCAAGAGTTTATATATTTTTCTGACTACAAAATTGATAGGACGAAGTAAAAGTTTTATTGGTCCTATTATTATCTTGAACAAGAATTTTACTATTTTAGCTATGAAGGAATATATTTTCATGAATATCATTAATACTAGTTTGCTTATTAAGAAGAAATAGATTATTAAGCCTAAGAATACTCCTATGTATAAGAATCCTCTTAGGACACCATTATTGTTTTTAAATATGTCCAGGAATATTATAAAGCTTCCAAATAGCCAAAATATAAAATCTTGTACATTGATAAGCCATTTAGGATGTTTTATTATTCTTCTAAGAACTCTAACTAAATCATACACAAATCCTAGAAAAAGACCACTTAGTATTGACATAATGAAGCTGATTGCTTGAGCACTTACTAAACTATTCATAAATCACCTAACCAAATAATTTTGACATAAATGATCCTTTAGACCCGTATCTAGCACCATCACTGTATTCTAAGCTTTCAATCTGCCCATCTAATTCTAATTCCTCTTTTTCTAGATTCAACCTATTAACATGTAGTTCTAAACCTTTAATGGTAAGCGTTCCCATCTCAGTCTCAACCATGACAACGTCCGTATCAAAAGATATAACATCAGAAACTCCTGTTATAGAAATTCTTTCTCTATCATTGATAACTAACCTATGGTTCATATTAGTATGCTTTTCTTCCATGTTTACCCTCCTCTTAATGTGGATTACCTATAATTCATTATATTAACCTATAGAGGGATTTATTCTAATCTAATGTGTTTTTATGGGACGTACCGTTAAAAAGATAGAAAAAGGCTGTCTCATCCATTGAAATACTATGAGGCAACCTTTCGTTCTATAGATACTTGAACATATCTTTAGCTTCATCTTTTTTGACTGTTTCCTTTACAATTAATACTTCTACCTTAACCGCTTTATTACCGAACTGAATTTCTATTATATCTCCAACAGATACTTTCGCTCCTGCTTTAGCTACTTTTTCATTGATTTTGATTCTACCTGCGTCACATGCCTCATTAGCTACGGTTCTTCTCTTGATCAACCTTGATACCTTTAGATATTTATCTAATCTCATATTACCACCTGCCTTTTAGTATATTTATATATATAATTAAACAAAAAAATCTGCACCATATAGTGCAGATTTTTAGAAATTAATTGTCTTACCTAGCGACCATTTACAGCGTCTTTTAAAGCTTTTCCAGCTTTGAATCTTGGAGCTTTTGAAGCTGCAATTTGCATTGGTTCTCCAGTTTGTGGGTTTCTACCTTCTCTTGCTGCTCTTTCAGTAACATCAAAAGTACCAAATCCAACTAATTGAATTTTGCCCCCATTACTTAACTCGTTTGAAACTACATCAATAAATGATTTTAACGCTTTTTCTGCATCTTTTTTACTTAATTCAGTTTGTTCTGCCATAGCCGTAACTAATTCAGCTTTGTTCATAATAACTCCTCCTCTACTTTAATATTATATTATTTTGAACAAAGGCGCATATATGCGCTGCTAAGAATATTCTTAGCTTTATAAACAATCGTTTAAACGATTATTCTTAATGTTCTTTAAGCTGCTCCCATAACTTGTCCAGTTCAGTCATTGTTATGTCGTTCATGCTTAAACCTTTTTGCATTACAAGGTTTTCTATTCCCTCAAATCTATTTATAAACTTTTCTGTAGCATTTGTCAAGGAAAATTCAGTATTTAATTTCAAAAACCTTGAAATATTAACCATTGAAAATAGTAAATCCCCATATTCTTCCATAATATTACAATTATCACCAATTCTCATGGCTTCCTCTAATTCTTCCAATTCCTCGTGTACCTTAGCAATGACTTGGCTTGTATCTGTAAAATCAAAACCTGCATCTCTAGCTTTTTTTTGAACTTTTACTGCTCTCATTAATGCAGGAAGAGCTTTTGGCACTTTTCTCATGTCCTCAGTATAGGAAATATTATTTTTTTCAACTTTTTTAATTTCATTCCACTTTACAGTAACTTCTTCGGGCGATTTATCTTGTTTTTCTTTGAATACATGTGGATGTCTTCTGATTAGTTTCTCACATATGCCATCAATTACATCATCAATAGTAAAATTCTCATTGTCAGTAGCTATTTGAGAATGGAATACTACGTGCAATAACATATCTCCAAGTTCTTCTTGCAGGTTTTCCATATCATTATTATCAATTGCCTCCAATACCTCATATACTTCTTCTAAGGTACCACCTCTAAGGCTTTCATGTGTTTGAACTTTATCCCAAGGACAACCTTCTTCACTTCTCAATACTCTAATGATATTTTTGAGCTCTTCAAAAGAATAATTTTTATTATTTTTGTTAATTTTTGTCACCACAATCATTCCAATCAGATAATATATAACAAATTATACCATAATATAATTTACTAATAAATAAATATTTTTTGTAGTCTATGTAAATTAGTTTAATATTATCAATTTTTTTTATTTTACTATAGGTCGCATTAAGTTATGCCTCATAGTAATATATGCTCTTATGAATAGTCATATATTACTAATATCGCAAAGATGCATTAAATAAGACTGAGTTATCTAACCCAGTCTATTTCTTATTGTTCCATCTGTTTTCCTAAAAAACCTGCTGCTGAATGAGCAAGTTTTGTTTCAACTTCACCCATTTTTATTTTACTATCCTTACTCAAGAATATGACAGCTCCTATAGCGTCACCTTCTGATATTATAGGAGTTATAACTTCTGAAATATATTCGTCGTTTTCTCCATCATATAAAATATCTATAAATTTCTTTTCATCTTTGTTAGCAAGTATTGTTTCTCTTTCAGTTATTGCTTCTTCTAATTCTTTACTTATTTGTTTTTCTAAAAATTCTCTTTTGGAGCCACCGGATACAGCGATAACTTGATCTTTATCAGATATGCATATAGTATGTCCTGTAGTTTGTGCCAAAGCTTCTGCATACTGTTTAGCGAATGTACCAAGTTCACCGATAGGTGAGTATTTTTTAAGTATTATTTCTCCATCTTTATCAGTAAATATCTCTAAGGGGTCTCCTTCTCTTATCCTTAATGTTCTTCTTATTTCTTTTGGTATAACTACTCTACCAAGATCATCTATCCTTCTTACAATACCTGTTGCTTTCAAATTATTACCTCCTTTAGATAGTCATCACAAAGCTGTCAATAATAGTATGCAACAATTTAACTATAATATTCATAATTTGACAGTTTTAAACTTAAGACCAAATACCAATTTATTCAAATTAAATTTTACTCTTATCAGCTTTGATGATGTTAATAATAAAAAAAAGAACTAAGATTACCTCTTAGTCCTTATTATTAGATATTAACATTTATTTCATTCAATGTTTTTGTCACTTATTGGATTTTCATTAATATTACCGAAAATATCTATCCTAGCCCACAAATCTTCATTCAAGTCTACAACTGTATTATTTTTCCATTCATCATATATTTTATTAAATGCACTATTTTTTAGTTGTTCTTTATATTCCTCTTTCAACTGACTTTCATATTTCTTGAATTCTTCTTCAAATTCTTTTACTTCTTCATCTGTAGGAAGAATTTTTTCTATTACTTTAAATATGTGATATCCGTAATCACTCTTCTTTATGTCACTTATCTCTCCAGGCTCTAATTCTATTAGACTCTGGAAATTATCATCTAAAAGTCTAACTGGAAGTATATATTCGCCATTATTATCTTTAGTAGATTCATCTTGTGAATATTTCTTTACTAGACTAGCGAATTCTTCGCCATCAACAGCTTTCTTATATATATCTTCTATCTCTTTCTTGGCTTTTTCTTCAATATCAGGTGATATAAGCACATATTCACCGTTGTCATTTTTCTCATGGGTCTTAATAAATATGTGTACCACTTTTAAGCTAAGCAGCATATCTTCTAGGCTACTTGATTTTAATTTTGCATAATTTTCATTTTCTAATAACTTGTTGTTCAATTCTTCTTCTTTTGGAACATATCCCTTTGTCATTTCAACAATGACCTTATTCACTAGTCTATATTCCTTAAAAGAATTGAAAATACTTTCTTTGGTTAAATGATAATTTTCTATATCTGCTTTTTCTAAATCATTATAGTATTTTAGTGCTTGGGCGTTTACATCTTTTTCTTCACTCTCAGTAATAGTTATCCCCATTTCATCTGATTTCTTTACCAAAATCTTAGTACGTATTAGATTATCAAGTACCGCTAATTTGGCAACATCTTCAGCCTTTTTCCCTCCACTAAAATCATTATGATCCCAGACATCTTCTCCACCTAATTCTTCAAACTCCATTTTAACCTGCAGTAAATATGGCATTACCTCATCAACCTTAATGTCTACATCATCAATGGCAATCAACTTATCATTGTCTTCATAGAAATTAAGTTCTTCTTTTACTTCTTTTTTACTACTACAACCCACTAAACAGAAGATGCACATGAAAAGCAGAATATACTTACTTATCAATTCATAAGTGCTTTTCATTTTTATCTCTCCTAACATAGAAATCAGTCAGCAACTTATATCATGTGGACATAGAAGTTACTAATTGTTCCCTAATTATATGTCTATCTTCATTATAGTTTAAACCTATGAATCCTTCAAATCTTTTATGTCTTGTAACACATTCTTAATATGTCTGAAAAATTGTTTTTTATCGACTCTGCTAATCTTATACGTAAAATATGGTGCTTTATTAATTGTAAAAAATAATTGATTTCGATATTTATTTAACAGCTCAGGTATTTTGTCAGGATTAATCCTAGCATCTTTTCTAGCTTCAAACTTGATGTTTTCACCTTTTTGCTCAATGTTCACGATATCAGCTTTATTGGCAACAGCTTTCATGATAGCTATATCCAATAGATTGACAACTGATTTTGGAAGGTCACCATATCTATCTTCAAGCTCTTCCTGCACATCATAATAATCTTTTTCGTCTTCTATGCTAGCAATCTTTTTATAAGCACCAAGCTTTCTTATTTCATCTTTGATATAAGTAGATGGAATGAAAGCATCAACATTCAATTCAACAGATGTTTCAAAACGTTCCTCTACTTTGTCATCACTGACTTCATGGATTGCTTCTTCTAATAGTTTACAATACAAATCATAACCAACTGATTCCATATGACCATGTTGTCTTGCTCCAAGAAGATTACCTGCTCCTCTGATTTCAAGGTCTCTCATGGCTATTTTGAAACCTGACCCAAACTCGGTAAATTCTTTTATGGCTTGTAATCTTTTTTCAGCTGTTTCTTGTAATATCTTATCTTTTTTGTACAATAAGTAAGCATATGCAACCCTGTTAGACCTTCCAACCCTACCTCTTAACTGATAAAGCTGGGACAAGCCTAATCTATCTGCATCCTGAATGATTATTGTATTGGTATTTTGAATATCAAGACCTGTTTCAATTATTGTTGTACAGACAAGTATATCAATATCACCATTAATATACTCAAACATGATATTTTCGAGTTCCCGTTCATTCATCTGTCCATGAGCAAATGCCACATTAGCTTCTGGTACCATCTTACTTATCCAGTCTGCTACTTCATCAATCTTTTTGACTCTATTGTAAACATAATATATCTGCCCGCCTCTTGACAATTCTCTATATATAGCATCTTTAATCAATTCTTCATTATGCTCAAGCACATAAGTCTGAATAGGATGTCTCTCTTCTGGCGGCTCTTCGAGCACACTCATATCCCTTATACCTATGAGACTCATATGAAGAGTTCTTGGTATAGGGGTTGCTGTTAGTGTTAATACATCTATATCTTGTTTTACTTTCTTGATTTTCTCTTTATGTGCTACTCCAAATCTCTGTTCCTCATCTATAATAAGTAATCCCAGGTCTTTGAATACAACATCTTTTGATATTATCCTATGAGTACCTATAAGTATGTCAACCAAGCCTTTTTTGGTATCATCTATTATCTTTTTCTGTTCTTTCTGACTTTTGAATCTTGATAACATCTCTACTCTTACAGGAAAATCTTTCATCCTTTGGACAAAGTTATTATAATGCTGCTGAGCTAATATGGTAGTAGGCACTAGATAAGCTACCTGTTTATCGTCTTGAACTGACTTGAATGCAGCCCTTATAGCTACTTCTGTCTTTCCATAGCCTACATCACCACAGATTAGTCTATCCATAATTTTTCTGCTTTCCATATCATTTTTGGTTTCTTCAATAGCTATCAACTGGTCATCTGTTTCTTCATATGGAAACATCTCTTCAAATTCTTTTTGCCAAACAGTATCCGTTGTGAACTCATAACCTTCTTTAGCTTGTCTTTTAGCGTATAAACCAACCAAATCTTTTGCAAGGTCTTCTACTATACCTTTAACACGGCTTTTGGTTTTCTTCCATTCACTAGTCCCTAATTTGTTTAGTTTTGGTTTCTTACCTTCTGAACCAATATATTTTTGGATAACATCCAATTGACTGGTTGATATATATAAGTTTCCTTCGTCTCTATAGGATATCTTGATATAATCTTTACTAATCCCATCAATCTCTATTTTTTCAGTTCCTCTGAAAATACCTATTCCATAATTTTCATGAACAATATAATCTCCGACTTTTAGCTCAGTGAAGCTCTCTATTTTACTTCCCTTGAACTTTTTCTTTTTAGTCTTTTTCCTTTTCTTGCTTTTACCTACTAGATCAGTCTCTGATATTATGACAAACTTAATAAGAGGATATTCAAACCCTTTGTGTAAGCTACCATAACTAACTGCAACTTTTCCTTTTGGAATCTCTGCATCCAATTTTGATAAATAGAAGGCATCTATTCCTCTATCTTTCAACTCATAAGATAGTCTTTCAGCTCTGGTCTTAGAGCCTGTAAGCAATAATGTCCTATATCTGTTATTACTCCAATACTTTAGATCCTTTTCCAAGACCTCCATACTTTTGTGATATGGATTAATTGATTTCACAGAAAAATTAACGTTGAATTTATAATTAAATCTATCTATTTTCTGCTGTAGTGTGCTCAATAAAACACATGTATAGTCTTCGAATTTTAATAATAATTCATCTATGGTTCTGAGTATTTCCGTTTGACCTTTCAATAAATAGCCTTTTTCAAATCTATTAATTATACTTTCATTGAATTCTTTTTTAGTGCTTTCCCATTTTTCATTTATTCTTGCTGGTTCATCAATATATAATAAGGTTTCTTTAGGGAAATAGTCCACAAAGGATACTGTCTCATCATAAAAATATTCAATGTATCCTTCAATACCATTAAATGTTTTTTGACTGGTAATTTTGTCCATCAAAATAGAGGTAGATTGTTTTATTCTATCTACTTCGTCTTGTTTGTTATTGGCTTCGAATGTCTTAATTAACTGGTCTCTGTCTTTTTTTATCTTATCTATTGCTTTTGCTATCTTCTCTTTGTCTACAATAACTTCTCTTGCAGGGTATATCTCTATTTCATCAACTTTGTCTATTGACCTTTGACTCTCAATGTTCATAGACCTTATGGAATCTATTTCTTCGTCCCATAACTCAATTCTATAGGCATTCTTTTCTGTAGGTGGAAATATGTCAATTATTCCGCCTCTAATAGCGAACTGTCCTTTACTTTCTACTTGAGATACTCTTTCATATCCCATGAACATAAACTTCTCACTTATCTCAGTAAGATTCCATACATCCCCTACTTTACTTTTTATTATACTGGATTCAAAAATAGACTTACCTATTAATTTATCCATCAACGCATCTATTGATAGTATGACTGTATATCCTCTGCTGTCATATAATTTCTTTATTATATTTATACGTTGCTCGATAATGTCATTACTATGTACGTCAGCACTATAAAATATAATATCTTTTGCAGGATACAGAAAAACATTGTCGTTGCTAAAAAACTTCATGTCCTCGTAAATTTCTCTAGCTCTAAGTTCGTTATACGTAATAATAAGTTTGTTTCTGTTTTCACCTAGAGCATGCATTAGATGACATTTCTCTGAGTCTATAGCTCCTGTCAGATATATTGGAGATACTTTTTTATTAATTTTTTCAAGGGCATTATTAAAAGCCTCTAAATCTCTTAAAGGTTGTACTAGTGTTTTCAAATCATCACATCCTGATTTTTCCTATATTAAGAATGTACAAAAGTAAATATATTATATTATATACCAATTATTATATAATATTTCTAGGCAATTTTAAACAATTATATATTCTTATAGTAGTATTTTGCTTAGTTATCAATCATCCCATGTATAATCAATCTATGAGTAGCACCAATAACAGGATCACATGTAATCAATGTGATGACTTTTGATTTGCTGCTACCTCTCATAACTGATACATCATCTGGTTCAACTATTTTCTTGTCGTAAACTGTATAGATGAATTCCTTTTCCTTAGTGACTATATTAATTTTATCTCCTTGTTCTAATTCATTAAGCCTATTAAAGAACACTCCATAAGTATGGCTTCTATGACCAGCTAATACTGAATTTCCAATCTCACCAAATTTTCCACTCTCTGGCATATATCCTATAGCATATTTCAAGGTTTCATGGTCAATACCATTAGCTATTGGCAGATGAACTCCTATTTTATCAATCTTAATTATGGCTATTGCTTTAGGTTTTGGCTTAGGCTTAGGTGTATCCTTCTTTTTCTCTGGTTCCGTATTTTCTACATCAGATTCTGGTGTGATATCATTAGAGCCATCATTAGCATTACTATCGGTGTCATCCACATTAGTTTCTTCAGTAACCTCATCACTATCATTCAAATATTGTTCATTTACTTCAATAGGTTTTATACTATCTTGATTTTCATTTTTGTCTCCCCAGCTGAATATATCGTTCAAAACCATATTGTTCTGTCTTGAAATATCTAATTCCTCTTCATTCTGAGGCTGGAAATCACTGTAGAATTCTTCTAACATGGTTTCTTGCAATCTGTGGGTTCTATATTTACCAATTAGCGGTAAAGCTATAAGTACAACACCTGTAATAATTAACAATAATGATATTACTCTTCTCATTAATCACATTCCTCTCGTTTAATCTTAACATTATATACATTCATAGCTTTATCTATACCTTTTATTACTATATCTTCTATGGCATCACTGGCTCTTTTTATTTCTTCAACCATGTTCTTTATTTCTTCATCATTGAACCTGCTTAATACATGGTCTTTTAGATCCCATTCAGGGCATTTGGCTCCGACACCTACTCTTACTCTTATGAATTCATTAGTACCTATGTGTCTAATAATATTTTTCATACCATTATGTCCACCGGCACTTCCTTTTTTTCGTATCCTTATTGTTCCTATTTCAAAGCAGATATCATCGTAGACAACTATTAAATCTTTTTCAGTACATTTATAAAAATCCATAATAGGTCTTATGCTTTCTCCGCTTAGATTCATATATGTTTGAGGCTGTACCAGAACGACTTTTTCTCCACCTATAACACCGCTTCCTAGTACAGCATTGAATTTTTTCTTATTCAATTTGATATTATTTTCATATGCCAATCTTTCTATGACTTCAAACCCGACATTATGTCTTGTTGCCGTGAATCTCATGCCTGGGTTACCTAATCCAGCAATTATATACATTTGTAATCACCTTTCTAATTTATTTACTAAAAGCCCTAGTATATACTAGGGCTTTAACATAATCAAATTACCATATTTTCATACAATAGTCAATTTTTTAACCGAATAATTTTGAAACAGATTTGTTGCAATGGATTCTATGTATAGCTTCTGCTAGAATCTGAGCAACGGATAATTGTTTAATCTTATCGATTTTCTTTTCTTCTGGAAGAGCAATTGTGTCAAGTACAACTAATTCTTTTATGTCTGATTTTTGAATTCTTTCTATTGCAGGTCCTGATAATACTGCGTGAGTACAACATGCATACACTTCTTGGGCACCTTGTTCTTTTAATGCACTAGCTGCATTACATATTGTTCCAGCTGTATCAATCATATCATCAACTAGAATAACTTTTTTACCATTAATATTACCAATTATATTCATAACTTCTGAAACATTTGCTTCTGGTCTTCTCTTATCAATAATAGCCATTGGAATGTCTAATTTTTCTGCGAAAGAACGAGTTCTTTTAACACTTCCGATATCTGGTGATACCATTGCAATGTTATCCATATCATCAGCAAATTTTTCTTTGTAATATTTTAATAGTAGTGGAGCACCTAACATATGGTCCACAGGCATTGTAAAGAATCCTTGAATCTGAGCACAGTGTAAGTCCATAACCAATACTCTATCTGCACCTGCTGCTTGTATTAGATCAGCTATCAATCTTGCACTAATTGGGTCCCTGGCTCTTGTCTTTCTGTCTTGTCTCGCATAACCATAATAAGGAATTACTGCAGTAATCCTGCCTGCTGAAGCTCTTCTTAGAGCATCAATCATAATTAATAGTTCCATTAAATTGTCATTTACAGGGCTTGATGTAGGTTGAACAATGTAACAATCTACACCACGAACAATTTCGTCAATCTTCACATACGTTTCACCGTCACTAAACTGGCCAACATCAGCTGCTCCTAAAGTTAATCCTAAATCAGCTGCGATCGCCTCTGCTAATTGGGGATTAGCACTACATGAGAAAATCTTAATGCCGTCATTGTTCCTAATTGTACTTGTCATATGAATCCTCCTATAATATTTTTAAAACATAAGGAAACCATTTCTAAATTTCTAGATAGAAACAATTTCCTTATATAGATTACCGTTTTTTTCTTACCCAATCTTGTATGTTAACTTGTCTAGCTCTTCCTATTCCTAATGAGTATTCTGGTACATCTTTCGTTATTGTAGAACCCGCTGCTGTATATGCGTTATTATTAACTTTGACTGGCGATACTAGATTAGTATTACAACCAATGAAAGCATTATCTTCTATGACTGTTCTATTTTTATTGACACCATCATAATTAACTACTACTGTTCCACATCCGAAATTAACATTTTTTCCAACGTCTGCATCACCAATATACGTCAAATGAGCTACTTTAGTATTATCTCCAACACTCGAATTTTTAATTTCAACAAAATCACCTATTTTTACATTAGAACCGATATGGGAATTAGGTCTAATATAAGCATATGGTCCAACATTGGTATTATCGCTTATACTACTATCAAGTATCGTTGATGATTCAACATTTATGTTATTACCAATATTTGAATTTACAATTTTACTATTAGATCCAATAATACAATTATTTCCTATTATAGTTTTTCCTTCTATAAAAGAATTAGGGTATATTATAGTATCAGAATTAATACAAGCATCTTTACTTATATAAGTGCATAATGGATTAATTATGGTTACTCCATTATCCATATGCTTATAGTTAATTCTTTGTTGCATAATCTGTCCTGCCTGGTATAATTGAACTCTTGAATTAACTCCTAATATATCTTCAGAGATATCACTGATCATAGCATTAACATTCAAATGCTTAGCCATAATAGTCTTAAGAGTATCCGGTAGATAATATTCCCCTTGGGCATTATCATTAGTCAGATAATCAAGAGCATTGTTAAGTTCCTTTGCATCGAAACAATACATACCCGAATTAATTTCTTTTACTATTTTTTCTTTTTCTGTTGCATCTTTATGTTCTATACTTTTTATAAAAGTATTGGATTCGTCTCTGATGATTCTACCATAACCAGTAGGATCTTCTACTATAGTAGATAGAAGTGTTGCAGCATTGTTATGCCTGATATGGTAATCTACCATCTTAGCTAGTGTATCTCCAGTAATTAATGGTGTATCTCCAAATAATATAAGTACATTTCCTTCATCACCAATGAAATCTTTAGCCATCATTACAGCATGACCAGTTCCTAATTGTTCTTCTTGCAAAACAAATTCTACATTATACGAGATTTCTTTTTTAACTATTTCACTTTCGTGTCCAACGACTACTACGATATCCTCAGCTCCAGCTTCCATAGCTGCTTCAATAACATAATCAAGCATTGTTTTGCCTAGTATTTTATGTATAACCTTTGGTAATTCTGATTTCATTCTTGTACCTGCACCAGCTGCCAATATAACTGCTTTTAATCTACTCATCTTATACACCACCTTTGGTTTATTAACCCTAATCATTTTACACCACTTACTAAATATATGCAAGTTAAATAACTTACAAATTAATATATTAAAATTTCCAGTTTCCTGTTACTTTTACTAAGCAAAAATGTAAAAAATAGACAAATAAGAAAAGTATATTTTTGCATACAAAAAGGCACTTCATAATGAAGTGCCCTGAAGAATCATTCCTCAAACGATACTGCTATCTCATCAGCTGTATCATCGTTTGTAAGTACTAGAGTTTCATATTTTTCTAATACGCATTTCTGAATTTTTTCTCTAGTTTCAGAATTAATTGGATGAGCTATATCTCTAAACTCACCATCGAGTGCCTTTCTACTAGGCATAGCTATAAATAATCCTTTTTCTCCTTCAATCACTTTGATATCATGAACTACAAATTCATTATCAAAAGTAACTGATACTACTGCTTTCATTTTCCCATCTTTCGCAACCTTACGTATTCTCACATCTGTAATTTGCATGTGTTAACCCCTTTCCGTAACTTGTTGTTAAGGGGAAGAATCCCCCTCCACCTTACACACATATTTTTGCTTTAGTGATAACTCACAATAATTATATTACATATTTCAGAAAAGTTCAATGTTTTTTTGTATAATTACAGCTTTTTTAATTATTTATCTGAACTACATATATATGCATTCTCTATTTACAACAATTTTGATATTTCCTTTTCTATCTTTATACGTACAATTATCGCCTATAACAGTATCCGTATTAACTATAGAATTCTCGATGCAACAATTATTGCCTATATAGGCTCCATCTAGTATAATAGAGTTATTAATGGAAGTATTTTTACCAATGAAAACTTTTCTAAAAAGTATCGAATTATTTACTTTGCCATTTATTATACATCCCCCTGATATCAGACTATTGCTTATCACTGAACCAGAATTATATTTTGCTGGTGGTTCATCCTGCACTTTGGAAGAAATGTATGGAAAATTACCAAAAAAATATTTTCTATTACTTTTATCTAAAAAATCCATATTACAATTATAATATGATTCAATATTTGCAATACTATTAAAATATTCATTATGCATATATGCATATATTTTTTTCTTCTTTCTATACCTGATAATGATATCATTAACTATATCATATCTTTCTCCAGATAATATCTCTTCAATCAACTCAATCAACAACCGTCTTCTGACTACATAAATGCCTGTGGATATGACTGTTCCCTGCGGTTCTAGAGGTTTCTCTTCAAAATCAATTATTCTGTTTTCATCATCCTTCAAAACTATTCCAAACCTTCTTAAATCCTCATTTGTATTTTTCATATCTTTACATACTATGGTTATATCTGCCCTTTTGTCCACATGGTACTCAAGTATCTTGTTATAGTCTACTTTGCATATTACATTTCCAGAGGAAATAATTGCATAAGGTTCATGACTATCTTTCAGATAATCCAGATTTTGATAGATCGCATCTGCTGTTCCTCTATACCAAAAATTACTTTTTTGAGACCTATTTGGACTAAAAATAAATAATCCTCCTTGTTTCCTCCCAAAATCCCACCATTTGGAAGAACTTAAATGTTCTATAAGAGGACGAGAATTATATTGAGTTATAACCGCTACCTTTTTGATTCCGGAGTTAGTCATATTACTTAAGGAAAAGTCTATTGCCCTATAACAACCAGCAATAGGCATAGCAGCTAATATTCTATTGTCAGTAAGCTCATGAAGCTTTTCATTTTTTCCACCTGTAAGAATAATTCCAATAGCTCGCATTAATCCACCTCTTCCTTAATTATCGACTTACCACTCATCAAAATTTTATCCTGAAAGTCATCAATTTCCAATTTTCCATAGACAGCACAGTTTTTTCCTATGGTAATATTATCAGGTATACATGTTCTTTCACCCACTACAGAAATACCAGAGTTATAGAGTTCTGGATAATCTATGCTCTTAACATCTTCTCCTATACCCATCCTTACATTATTTCCTATGATTGACTCTTCTGAGAGGATGCTCTTATAAATCTTACAATTATCACCGATTGCTGTATTACTCATTATTATAGAATCTTTTATTACAGTATTTTTGCCTATACTAACATTGGACCCTATGACCGAATTATATATATTACCCTCTATCTCTGTGCCTTCACCAATGATACAGGTTTCAATACACGCATCTTTAGAAATATATTGAGGCGGCTGTATCTCATTTTTAGTATAGATTTTCCAGTAAGCCTCATATAGATTGAAATCTGGAATAAGATTAATCAATTCCATATTGGCTTCCCAATAAGCTTGAAGTGTCCCTACATCCTTCCAGAATCCTTGAAACTTATACGCAAATAGATTACCCCCATTACCTAATATAAAAGGAATAACATGTTTTCCAAAATCATTCTTTGGATACATACTATTAGTCTTTGCCAAAGCTTCTTTTAATACTTTCCAATTAAAAATATAGATTCCCATTGAAGCCAAGTTATTCTTAGGAACTTTTGGCTTTTCATCAAATTCTATTATCTTATTGGTTTCATCTGTATTCATAATGCCAAATCTATGAGCTTCTTCTATAGGCACTTCAAATACTGCTATAGTAGCATCTGCTTTCTTCTTGATATGATAATTCAACATCTTCTCGTAATCCATCTTATAGATATGATCACCCGATAAAATAAGTACATATTCTGGCGAATAGTTATTAATAAAATCTATATTCTGAAAAACTGCATTAGCTGTTCCCGAATACCACTCCCCTGTTTTTTTCTTCACAAAAGGTGGCAAAATACTGACCCCTCCATAATTTTTGTCTAGGTCCCAAGGTATACCAATCCCTATATGGTTATTCAATCTTAATGGCTGATATTGAGTCAAGACTCCAACAGTATCTATTCCTGAATTAATACAATTACTAAGAGTAAAATCAATAATCCTATATTTGCCCCCAAATGCTATAGCTGGTTTTGCCACATGTGTTGTTAATATTCCCAACCTGCTGCCTTGACCACCAGCAAGAAGCATAGCTATAATATTTTTTCTCTTCACTACTTACCTCCTAACATAGACATACTCTATTTTTTTTCACTATTATATTAATACCACTTTTGTTCCAAGTTTATTACAGGAAATTAATAATTTTTACTTCCACCTCTTAATCAACCATTAGATTAATAAAATACTGCTTCTTCCAGTTCAAAAGTAGCAATATACAAAAAAACCATATATAGTGGTAATCCACAACTTTTACTGCTTGTTGTCATCCCTTAAAAACAGCTAAAAACAACAAACGTAATTAGAGTGTATTACACTATATATGGTTTAAATATACAACCGTTATCTTTTTTACTTAAATCTCCTATCAACATTCTTCAATTATATTAGTTAACATTATTATTCTTTTTCCTGTATATATTGATCTTTTCATCTTTTTCATCAATACCATCGAATTCCAACAAAGAATAATAATCCTTTATCAACTTATCTTCAGGTTCTTTCGTAGACATAACCACTGCTATCCCCATTACTTCCGCCTCAAATTCTTTCATCAAATCAGTTATACCTTTTGCAGTACCTCCTGCTTTCATGAAATCATCTACAAACAATACTTTAGCCCCTTTTGGTATAGAACGCTTAGCCAAAGCCATAGTATTAATCCTTCTTGAAGAACCAGCTATATAATTCATCTGGATAGTAGTCCCTTCTGTAAGCCTAGCCGATTTCCTAACAACAATCATTGGTATGTTAAGAATATTAGCAGTCATGATTGCTAGTGGAATACCTTTGGTTTCTATAGTTACTACATAATCTATTTTTTTATCCAGATATGGTGAAGCCAATGACTTAGCAATTTTCTGTAAGATATTAGGGTCATAGAATATATCATTCATATACACATATCCGCCAGGAATGATTCGTTTCTTATCATTTATCAATTCACATAATTCATTGCATATATTCTCTATTTGTTCATCAGTAAGCTTAGGATTGTAGAAAATACCTCCAGCAGCACCAGGAATGGATTTGATCTCACCTAATTCAAAATTCTTAAAAACTTCTTCTATTACATCAATATCTTCACTTAAAGTTGATTTAGCATAACTAAGAATCTCCACGAAACTATTTAATGTAAAAATCTTGTTGGGATTCTCTACCAACATCTTTGTAATCACTGCAATTCTATCTGTTCTACTCACTTTTTTACCCACAAAAAATTCTCCTTATCTCTTCGTATTTTAGCTTAATTAAATTGTATGTAAATCTTTTTTAGGTAATTTAAGCAATACTTACTCTATTGCTACTCAACACTTGTCTCATATTTATTATTATACCACAAAAATCAGAGAATCCATCCATTTTACCATTTTTTTATATTTCTCTTTTAAAAGTTAACTCATATAGTTATAATATTAAATAAGTGAATAAATTTCTTACCCATTGATTAATACAGGCATGTAAAATCCTTAATATTTTGTGCCGATTATATAATTAATTTTATATACTATATATTAGATAAGATTTTATCACTGCAACAGAACAAATTTGCTATGCTTTGTTACACATAGCGGTTTTATAGAAAAACAGTAACCCAGTAACGTTATTCTCCTAGAGAATATATCTTCCCATAAAAAAGCTACAACTTTTTTGTGGAATAAATATAATAGAAAATAAAAATTTCCTAATATAATAATAAAAATGAGGAGTGTTCAGTAATGTATACAATCGATTTTAATAAGCCATTAAATGTTCATTTTATAGGTATTGGCGGCATAAGTATGAGTGGTTTAGCAGAAATTCTTCATCAAAAAGAATTTAAGATAACTGGTTCTGATATAAAAACAACTCAAACAACAAAAAAACTGGAAGCACTTGGTATGAACGTATTTTTAGGGCATAGAGCTTCCAACATTTCTGATGATACTGAATTAGTAATATATACAGCAGCTGTAAAAGAAGATAATGTAGAATATATGACTGCAGTGGAAAAAGGTATTCCATTAATAGGTAGAGCTGAATTACTTGGACAGATTATGAAAACATATAAGTATCCAATTGCAGTATCTGGTACTCATGGAAAAACTACGACTACTTCAATGGTATCCCATATCCTTCTTCAAGGACAGAAAGATCCTACTATATCAATAGGCGGTATACTCAATGTGATAGATGGAAATATTCGTGTTGGTGATTCTGACTATTTCGTTACCGAATCCTGTGAATACTGTGATAGCTTTTTGAGGTTTAATCCTTTTATTTCTATCATACTTAATATAGAAGAAGATCACCTTGATTATTTTAAGGATATTAACCATATAAGACATTCTTTCAAATCTTTTGCTGATAAATTACCAGATGATGGTTATTTAATCATAAATGGGGATATAGATAATTACGAAGAAATAATATCTGACCTAGATTGTAATATCATTACTTACGGAAAAAGCAAAGATAATGATTATTATGCTGAAAATATACAATATAATGAGTATGGTTATCCAATGTATGACCTTATGTACAATGGTAAAAAAATAGAAGAAATCAATTTACAGGTCAACGGTATACACAATGTATATAATTCCTTAGCTGCCATTGCTGCTTGTAATTGCCTTAACGTTGATATTATTGACATGAAACAAGGTCTAATGAATTTTACAGGAACAAATAGGAGATTTGAATATAAAGGAAATATAAGGGGAGTTAATGTTATAGATGATTACGCTCATCATCCAACTGAAATATCAGCAACACTATCAGCTGCAACAAAATACCCTCATAACAAATTATGGGTTGTATTTCAACCACATACCTATTCAAGAACAAAAGCTTTCTTGAAGAACTTCGCTTATTCATTAAGTTCTGCTGATAATATTATATTGACAGACATTTATTCGGATAGAGAAAAAAATACTGGCGAAATTCATTCCAAGGACTTATTATCTGAACTTACTAAACTTGGAAAGCAAGCCTTTTATTTCTCTTCTTTTGACGAAATAGAGACTTTTTTACTCCAGAATTGTTATCCAAATGACCTGTTGATAACTATGGGAGCAGGAGACGTGAGAATTATAGGGGAAGAACTAATTAAGGGATAGTTGTCCACATTATCCACAATGTTGTCAACAGGAAAGCTGTGGTTAGTTAATAGCAAAATGGTTTACATAATATTGGCTAGTTAACTCAAAATTATTTTTTCAACACTTGATTTTTAGATATTATTACAGAATTTTAACATATGTTAATAAGTTATGTAAAACTTTATCCACACTATCCACAAAGTTATCAACAGGTAAATGTTAATGTTTTGTTAAACAATATACTCCAAATGTTAAAAAAACTATTACTTTCAACATTTTAACAGTAAATTTTCTGACATAATATAGAGTTTTCTGAAAACATTATTTACCACACAAATATAATTTTTTATGTTATACTAAGAGCGATTTATATATTAATAAACCTTATTAAGTTAAATAACCAAAGCTTAGTTTACATAAAATGTTGTCGGAAGGAAGATTTGTTTTATGAGTATGATTACTATTTATCCACAAAATATTAATCAATTTACCTTGATACCAAATAAATTCATTGATAAATTCTTATCAAACTCTAATGGAGATTTTGTGAGAGTGTACTTATTGATTATCAGATATGCTTCAAAAAATATACAATCACTGTCAATGTTAGATGTAGCTGATAAACTTCGTCTAACTGAAACAGATGTCATGAGAGCTATTCAGTATTGGGAATCAGCCGATGTCATGACAATAGAATATGATGATAAGAAAGTTATTAGGTCAATAAAATTCAATGACCTTACCAATATAGATACTGTAGATGCTATTGTGGATACACAGAAAGAAACTGCTGCTACAACAAAACAGTTAGATGCTAGAATCAATATCTCATCAAAACCTCAATATAAAATTGATGAGATTACATCTTTTATGAGCAGACAAAATTATAAGCAACTGATTTACATAACTCAGAAGTATCTTGGGAAAATGTTGACTCAACAAGACATCAACACTTTAATAGGATTCAATGATTGGCTGGGACTCCCTTTTGAGGTTATTGAACTTCTTATAGAATATTGTGTTTCCAATAACCACAGAAATATGAGTTATATTGAAAAAGTAGCAATCAACTGGGCAGATGAAGGTATCAATACAATTGCGAAAGCAGAAAATAGAATTGAGACTTTTAATAATAGTTATTTTAAAATCATGAAATCCCTTGGTATTGGTGATAGGAATCCTACTCCAAAACAAATTACATATATGAAAAAATGGTTAAATGAATATAATCTTTCTATAGAAATTATTATAGAGGCATGTAATAGGACCATGGAAACAATTCATCAGCCTCAGTTCAGTTATATTGATGCTATAATCAACAACTGGCATAAGAACAATGTAAAAACTCTTAAAAACGTTAATGAGCTTGATGAAAAACACCAATCAAAATCTAGTACCAAGAAAACTGACAGTACTAAGAACCAATCTAAGTTTATTAATTATGACCAACGTACATATAATTTTGATGAGTTAGAGAAAAAAGCTATGGAACTACTTATTAAAGAAACCGATGGAAGCTACTAATAAAGCACTACTTAAATCGTTATTAAAAGAAAGGAAGAGCTAATATTATGAATCTAAAACGTTCTCAATATAAGTTGATCATGCAGAATTACGAAAAGAAACAACTTAATATCAAGCATGAAATTACTAAAAGAAAAGAAGAAATCTACAATAGAATACCTCTTATAAAAGTTTTAGATGATGAGATAGCTTCTAATAGTGTTAATACTACATATTATATTATTGAGCATCCAGATGAGGCAGAAAAAAAGATTGAAGACCTCCAAGAAAGTAATTTCATTCTTTCAGGAAAGAAAATACGTTTATTGCTGGATCATGGATATCCAGAAGATTATCTTCAACCAAAATATGATTGCAATCTCTGTAAAGATACAGGTTATATTGGTAATGAAAAATGTATTTGCCTGAAGCAAGCCATGATTGATATTGCTTATGAACAATCCAACATCAAAAATATTATTGAAGAAGAGAATTTCAGTACATTTTCTTTCAACTATTATTCAGATAAGATTGATTCAAGATTCAACTTGTCACCATTAGAAAATATACGTAAAATATATGGAAAATGCAAAAAATTCGTTAATCACTTTGATAGTGAATTTACAAATATCATTTTGTTTGGACAAGCTGGTCTTGGTAAGACTTTTTTATGTAATTGTATTGCAAAAGCTTTGCTGGATAGTTCTCATACAGTAATTTATTTGACATCCTTTGGACTTTTTAAGTTGTTTGAGGATTATAAGTTCAATAATGGTGATGAAAAAGTTCCTGAAGAACAGATTGAGTCAATTTTTGATTGTGATTTGCTAATAATCGATGACCTTGGAACTGAATTCAATAATCGTTTTACAGGAGTTGAGCTATTCAATTGCCTCAATACAAGATTATTGAATAAGAAATCAACATTGATATCCACCAACTTATCACCAACTGACTGGTCCAAGCAATATTCTGACAGGATTGTATCACGTATATTTGGTAACTATGAACCCCTAAAAATATTTGGTTCGGATATAAGATTAAAGAAATATCAATAGAGTTAATAATACATAGGGCTGTTATATACAATATACATATTGACTATTGTGATTTTAGTGATATAATAGGTTAGGTAAAAAACTTAATAGTGATTTACAATACGCACGTGTGGCTCAATTGGATAGAGCATCTGACTTCGGATCAGAGGGTTGTGGGTTCGAGTCCTACCACGTGCGTTATAAATTGGGTAAAATACTTTTATCTATTCTTCATAACTAATATTTTTCAATATTTTATTAATGTATTTATAATCTAGATGTCTTAGTAGCTGTATACTTAGAATAAGATATTTTTTATCCTCAGGAGTAATAAATGGATCATCAAAGTAAACTTTAATTTTTGCTATAAAGTCATTACAACATTCCACAAATTCTATTATTTTTTCAAGTTCTTCTACTGAATCTGGTTCCATAATTAATCACTCCTAAATTATAATTGTTTATTACTCTCTTTTAAAAACAGTTATTTAAAATGTCTGATTTTTACCCATGACAATATTATCACGTCATAATATTTATTTGAAGTGACTAATTAGAATGGTTTTATTAAATAATTATATATGCTATAATACAGGTATTAATTCGTTTTTTAGTGATTATATTTACATTATACTCTTTTTACAGAGTATGTCAATAGTTTTTTTCGATTTTTAGAGTTTTTGAGAAAGGAGATCTAATACTTGAATACTATAGGCAACAGATTAAGATATTTTAGAAAAGCTAATAAGTTGACTTTAAAAGCAATACATGAAGCAACTGGAATTTCAACAGGAAATTTAAGTGACATTGAAAATAATAAAGTAATACCATCAGGAAAAACCTTGTTAACTCTAAAAAACGAATATAATTTGTCAGCAGATTGGCTTTTAAGTGGTTCAACCGTTAATAACAATATAAGAAATGATGAAAAAGAAGTACTACTAAATTATAATAAATTAGATTATATCAACAGAAAATTAGCTATTAGCGAATTAAAACACATGTATGAAGTTCAGGAACTAAAAAAAGAATAATAAAAAAACACCTCTAATTATAGAAATGTTTATTATCTAAGATAAGTTATTTGGTAGGGAGGCGTATCCTACATCTCTTTTCAGACCTATAAAAAATATAGGCGTGGCAGCTGCCTGTTCTGCCCTCAAATAACTTATCATCATATCATATGTAATAGTTAGTTTTATTATACATATAATCTCATCTTATGTCAATACCTTTTTAAACTACCACTTCTTATATACTTTTCTAGCTTATCAGTAGTAATTGTAAATATTGTTTTCACCCATAAGACACCCTTAGGTTTAATCCTTACTGCAACTACTAATGTTTTGTCTAAAATTTTTATATACTCAATACTTTTTTTATTTGGATGCATTCCTATATAATCTGGATTAGCAATTATATCAGGTGCTAATTCTATACACCTTTTATATTCTTCATCATCTTTAAATTCATTTTTGTGTTTAAGAGTATATCTTATTTTATCTTCACCTATAATTATATCTGTTTCATCTATATGCAACTTTAACAGGTCAATAGTTTTTTTATTTAGTTTTCCAATTATATAAGCTTTTTTATCTAGTTTATCTATATCAAATCTCTCTATCATAGTTGTTTCTCCAAGAATATATCTAGTTTATTATCTGCTTTTATATATTATATCATAATATTACAAAAAACTCACTTGTATACTTATAAATTATATAAAAACAATAGAATTTTATAGCCAACTAATTATTATTAATACTTAAAATTGCTTAATTTCTACAAAGCAACATATAAAACAATATTATGTTTTTATTGCTCTAAAAATAAATATATGTTCATAAAGTGATTTTCCTTACATAGCTAACTTCCAATCAAAAGGTTATTTTTCTAAAACCTTCCTATATTTAAAGGGTCATCAATTTTTATAATCTTTCCTATACCTACCTGGTGTAGTCCCTATCAGCTGTTTAAACCTTCTAATAAAACTCGTCACATTATAATACCCCACTTCTTCTGCTATCTGATTAATTGTCATTTTGGTCGAAATCAATAATTCCTTAGCCTTATCTATCTTCAATGATGTTGTATAGTCTTGTATGGTCAGATTTGTATGGTTTTTAAAAAATTGACTTAAGTATGGAACTGACATATTGAATTTTTGGGCTATACTCTTAACTGAAAAATCGCAGGATGAATAATTCTCTTTAACATAGTTGACTACTTGATTCGCTAATTCAGAAGTAAACATTTCCTGATTATCATTTATGTAAGAACAAACATTGATGCACACCCTCTTAATAATCTTCGTAAGATGGTCAACTGTCTCAAATTCGCTTAAAGAAAAGACATGAGGCAGTCTTTTAAAAGGAACAGCATACTCTTTATTAATATCATTCATTGTTTTAGTTACTGAATTAATAAGTTCATAACATAATCTTTTTACTATAAAAAGGGGTGGATTATTATCCTTAATATATGAGAGTATGTTAACAAGTATTTGGTCTACTTGCTCTGTATTTCCCTGCTTGATTGCAACACTCAATTTGTTAAGGTCATTAGGAGGCTTTACAAATTTTGAGGAGTCTATCACTATCTCGTTGTAATAGATAATCTGATCATTACCTTTTACAAATCTATAATCTATAGCTGTACAAGCTTCCAGATATGAATTGGGCATTTGATTTAGTTCAGTATAACTATTCCCTACACCTATTGTAATTATTAGGTCGTGTTCCTTAAAAAAATCTTGTATGGATAATAGCTTTCTCTGAAGAATCTCAATATCACTGTCATCTGAAGCAAGTAAAAAAATAACATTATTCTCATCAATAAGTTCTCTTCCAAAAGCTTCAAAAGGATTATTTAATAAAATATGTAATTGCTCAATAATATATATCTTCTTTTCTTTTGTATTTAATCCATTCAACTTAAACAAAATTGCTCTATAACAAGATTTTGTTAATGAAAGGTTTATTCTCTCACCTTTTTTATTAAAATCTTCGTTACTATCAATTTGTCCTTTGAACAAACAAAATAATAAGTAATCTTTTGCTGCAGATGTATTATCTTTAATAGTACTACTAAGTTGATTATTTTCACTGGTAAGTGTGTCCATAGTACTACGTAATATCTCTATTGCATTCATACCTTGTTTTTCTGGTTTAATAAGATTTACTGCGTAATTCTTTAATTGTTTTATAGGTGTGTAGTTTATATGCATCGTATAGTAAATGACAATGATCCCAACAGCCAATATAATTACCAGGCTATAGAAAATACGGTATTTGGTATGCTTGACTTTACCCATAACTTTATCAATAGGAACCATACTTACATATTTAAAATCGGTTTGTGATGATTTAACATAGGTTAAGAAATATTTTTCATCGTCTAAGGTGACAGTTTCAGTATAATGATTAGCTGTAATCCCCTTCAAATATGATGTAAAATCATTACTTCTTAGATATGGACTATCTTTCAGACATGTTACTATATTGTTATTACCATCTAGGATAAATGAATTCCCTCTATAAGTGTTAATCGTATCTTTTAGGACACTCTGAAATGATTCTTCAGGTATCATGAAAATAATTGTACCCTCAATTGAAGTATTCCTATTAAGAGGATATAGAAGTGTTATATATTTTTTCAAGTGATCCTTGTTGTAAATGACATTCTCTGAGGGTCGCAGTTGTGTTTGTTTCAATTCGACTATATCTTCATACATATCTTCCACAGACCAATCAGTATAATTGTAGATAGCTTTAAACATAGGAAAAGTATAAGAACTTGTGGATGAAAATAAATACTCATCCCCATGGTAGTATATAAAAATATTGTCAATATCCTTATTGGTAGTAACATAATGACACAGAGTATTTCTTATGGTATCAGCTTTAATCCAATGATAATGCATCTCATAAGATTTCAGTTTTGGAACAAGATTGATTTGGTTACTGATTTTTTCTATTTGTGTAAGATTCCCATCTATGACATACTGCACTTTTGATAAATTGTTCAAGTTATTAGTGATAATCTCTTCTGTTAATATATTTACGAAATTACTGTAAACCATAGCTCCTATTATTATTAATGGAATAAACAATATACCAACGTAGGATATTAAATAATTTACAAATAAACGTGTAGGTTTTACTCTTATTTTCAAATAGAACACACCTTTCAAAGTCGTATAATGTTATAAACGGTATAGTCATTATACTATAGTTCAAGCAAAAAAGTAGACTATTATTAACAATTGAATACATATAAACAATTGTATATATTTTAGACCTCAATTCAACTATATATTAATTGTAAAATTTAATCTAATATCATTTATACCAATAAAAATTATTAATTGCATAACATAAAACTAATGTATATATACAAAAGCTAATTTGTACTTTATGATTATTTCATACTAAAAAAAGGGAGGCCAAATAATGGAAATATCAACATCCCACAAAGTAAGTTCAATCCCAAAATATAAAAGATATAGCAAAAACCGTTTTCTCAAGGTAATTAAAAAAGATTATCAGCTATACCTATTGATAATACCTACTGTTGTATATCTTATTATATTTAACTATATTCCAATGTATGGGGTTCAAATTGCATTTAAAGATTTTGTCGCTCAGAAAGGTATTTTCGGTAGTTCCTGGGTTGGTTTTAAACATTTTGAGAGATTTTTCTCTTCTTATCAATTCATAAAAGTCTTAAAAAACACCTTGGGTCTAAGTCTATATCAATTGGTAGCAGGTTTTCCTATACCTATCATCATGGCATTACTATTGAATCAAACCAGAAATAAGAGATTCAAGAAAGTTGTACAAACAGTAACTTATGCACCACATTTTATATCTGTAGTTGTTTTGACAGGTATGCTTTATATATTCTTATCTCCACGTTCTGGTTTTATCAATAATATTATAGTTGCTCTTGGAGGAAAATCTATATTCTTCATGGCAGAAAACAGCTGGTTCAAAAGTATTTATGTATGGTCTGGAATATGGCAAAATACTGGATGGGGTACAATTATATACCTTGCAGCCTTATCAGGAATTAGTCCAGAATTATACGAAGCGGCTAGAGTTGATGGAGCTAATAAACGCCAAATCATAAAAAATATTGATTTACCATCTATAATGCCAACAGCTATCATATTACTCATTTTAAATATAGGTAAAATAATGAGTGTCGGTTTTCAAAAAGCTTTTTTGATGCAAAATGATCTGAATCTAGCTGCATCTGAGATAATAGCGACTTATACATATAAAATAGGATTATTACAAGCTCAATACAGTTATTCTTCAGCTATTGGATTATTTAATACCATTGTGAATGTAATCCTATTAGTATCAGTTAATAAATTATCCAGAAAAATGACTAATAATAGTCTGTGGTAAAGAAAAGAGGTGGTTTTCCATGAGAAAAATGAAAATATCAAAAGATGATATAATCTTTGATACTATAAATTATATCTTGTTATCATGTATCTTGATAATAGTCCTGTATCCTTTGTACTTTATTGTAATAGCTTCTATATCTGACCCAACAGCTGTAAGTAATGGACAATTGAAGTTTTTACCTATAGATATCACTTTTGAAGGATACAAAAGAATATTTCAGGACAGATTGATTTTATCTGGCTACAAAAACACAATAAAATATACTGTGATAGGAACTACCATAAATATATTTTTGACAATGATGACAGCATATCCATTGTCCCGTAAAGATTTTTCTGGACGAAAAGCATTGATGATATTCTTGATGATCACTATGTATTTCAATGGTGGATTAATACCCACCTATCTTATTGTGAAACATCTGGGGTTAATCAACAATTGGCTTATTATGGTTTTAAAAGGTGCAGTATCTGTTTATAACATAATTATTGCAAGAAGCTTCCTTCAAAGCTCTATTCCAGAAGAATTATATGAAGCTGCGGTGATTGACGGCTGCTCCCATATAAAGTTTTTTACAAGAGTGGTACTACCATTATCAAAAGCCATTATAGCTGTTTTAGTACTGTTTTATGGTATTGTCCATTGGAATGAATTTTTTACTGCTTTAATTTATCTGAGAGATGAAAAATTATATCCTCTTCAACTTATATTGCGTTCAATACTACTTGAAAATCAGATGCAAGATGCAATGATGAATAATATTGATGATATAAATAACCAACAGTATATTGCTGACTTAATCAAATACGGTATGATTATCGTTGCTAGTCTACCTTTATTGGTTTTATACCCATTCCTACAAAAATATTTTGTTAAGGGTGTTATGATAGGGTCTGTTAAAGGTTAGCAGATCTGATTATTTTAACATAAAAAAATAATGGAGATGAGAGCTTATGAAAAAAAAATTAATATCATTCACATTACTAGTGACACTAATATTTACTTTGACATTAACTGGATGTGGTGGAAAAAAAGGAGGTCAAAATGATGTAACAACAGCAACTAACATTGAAGAGAATTTTAATGAAGAGGGTTTACCTATTGTAAATGAGCCAGTTACAATTAAAATGGCTTCATCTAAGAAACCTTATGTGAGACCTTTTGATGAATTAAAGTTTTTTCAAGAGTTAGAAGAAAAAACTAATGTAAAAATCGAATGGGACCTAAGCCCTGGAGAGGGTTGGACAGAAAAGAAGAATCTTATTTTTGCAAGTAATGATTTACCAGATGCATTTTATGGTAGCTGGGTATTAAGTGATGATGAAGTCTTACGATATGGACTACAAGGCTTATTGATTCCATTGGAAGACTTAATAGAAAAACATGCCCCAAATGTTAAGAAAATGTTTGAAGACTATCCTGAATACAAAAAAATGCTGACTGCACCAGATGGACATATCTACTCTTTGCCAAGATTGGATGAGAGCTCACCACTTACAAATGATGTTCTCATGATAAATAAGACCTGGCTTGATAAAGTAGGCAAACCAATACCTACAACTACAGATGAGTTTTATGAAGTATTAAAAGCTTTTAAGGAGCATAACGACCTGAATGGCAATGGAATGGATGATGAAATACCTTTTACTTTCAGAGGTTCACATCATATTTCTGGTATATATTCTTTGATGGGTTCATTTGGTATCTTGGATAATAGCAAAAAAATAGCTGTTGTAAATGATAAGATTGAATTCATAGCAATCAAACCAGAATATAAAGAAGCCGTTAAATATTTCCACAAGCTCTTTACTGAGGAACTAGCTGATGAAGAAGCTTTTACACAGGATGGTAGTGTGTATAGTGCAAAAGTGTCCAGAACGAAATCAGAAGAACAAATAATTGGAGCGCTTACAGGTTGGGGTTTAGTTCAAACTTTTGGTGATAGAAATGAAAATTATGTTGTCATTCCTCCATTAAAAGGACCAAAAGGTCATCAAATGTGGAATAAGCGTGATGGAACTTTCAGTAAATGTTCATTTGTAATTACATCAGCTTGTAAAAATCCTGAGATAGCTATGAGATGGGCTAATGAGCACTATGAATCAGATATAGCCTATCAAGAATACTATGGACTATTTGATGTAGCTATTAAAAAGAATGACGAGGGTAAAATAGAGTTTATTCAACCACCAGAAGGAAAGAACTTAAGTAACTTAAGACATGAACAATCCCCAGGTCAGAATGGTATGCATTTCTTGACAAAAGATATGGTTCAAAATATTAAATACTCTGAAAAGGACATCGAGAAAAAAGAGTGTGATAAAATGTATAAACCATATGTTGTTGATACAAATTATCCACAAATATATATGACTATCGAGGAAAATGAAGAGTTAGCAACTATTAAGACTGATGTTATAAACTATGTTAAAGAAATGACTGCTAAATGGATGATGAATGGCGGTATTGATGAAGAGTGGGATACATATATAAAGAAATTGAAACAAATGAAAATGGAAAAGATGATAACTATATATCAAAACGCTTACGATAGATATATATCATCAAAATAAGTAATAAACCATATCTTAATAAACACTCACTTTGAATTGATGTGAGTGTTTATTATAAATCAAAAAAGGGGTATAAACATGTATATCGGATCATTGAGTAAGCCACAATCAAACGTAAAGATTAAAATTACTTATTATAAAAGAGGAACAACCCATAAAATGCCACCCGATGGCATATTGAATGATTATAATTCCAGTAATGGTCTATTATCAAAACCTGTTTTTTGGAATTGGAATTCCGTATTAGAAACAGGTGTAGATATTCATATGAGTTTTTCCCAAAAATGTTTTATAGACAATGTTTTTATAAAACAAAGCAAGGATTCAGTTATAAAATCTGTTTCCGTATTATATAAAGGGAAGAATGGTAATTATATGAAAGCAGGAAAATACGAACCCAAAACAGATGGTTTTTTGGAGCAAAGAGATATTAATGTATTGGTTGCTTTATCCTGCGATAGTATTATTATACGCTTAGAAAGCTGTCTTAAGAACATTGTACTTGAGGAATTAGATGTATTCGGTTCAACCTTTGATGGAACAGTAATTTATCCTATACCTAATAAGATTGAATACAAATCTGGTAATAAACATATGGCTGTCCCTAAAATAATTATAGCTAATTTGGAAGATGACGATGTATTTTTTGCGGCTAATCTATTGAAAGAAAAAACATCAAAATATTATTCTCTTGTAATGCAAAAAGAATATCATAATAGTAATAACGCTTTTATCATAAGAAAATGTAATCATTCCGTACTAGGGAATATACCATCAGAAAAATATGAAGTTCATAGCAACAATGGTAGTGTAGAAATCCTTGCATCTGACAGAAGTGGATTGATTTATGGAGTCGAAGCTGTTCTTCAAATGATAGATGATGATAAAATTATGGAGTGTCAAGTTACAGACTCTCCTTATATGCCCTTACGTGGGGTTCATTTGGGATTACCTCCTCGTGAAGAAATTCCTTTTTTCTACCGTCTTATTAGATATTTACTGGTACCTATGCATATCAATACCATATTCTTACAAATTACAGCTGGAATGCGTTTTGATAGTCACCCTGAAATCAATGAGGCTTGGAGAAATGCAGTTAAGAAAAGTGATTCTGGTGAATGGCCTAAGTTACATCATAGTGACATGATAGCAGGAGGAAAGGTTCTTGAAAAAACAGAAGTTGCAGATCTAATTGAGTATGCTCGTAGCTATGGAATAGAGGTTATCCCAGAAATACAGTCTCTGAGTCATGTTCAGTATATTACACTTGCACATCCTGAATTAGCTGAAACATCTGGGACACCACAGGAAACTTTAGCTGTTGACAAACGTTCCACAGATCAGCCTCCAAACACTTTCTATCACCACAGCTACTGCCCATCAAATGAAGAATGTTATAAGCTGATTTTTGAATTGATAGATGAAATCATAGAAGTAGTATGTCCAACAAAATATGTACATATGGGGCATGATGAATGCTATCAAATAGGTATTTGCCCAAAATGCAAAAACAAGGAGCCTGCTGATTTATTTGCTATACACGTAAGAAGAATATACGAATACTTGAAAAAAAAGAATCTCAAGATGATGATATGGGGAGATATGCTTCAAAATACTACCCGTTATAAGACTTCTCCTGCAATTGATAAAATACCAAAAGATATTATTCTATTGGACTTCATTTGGTACTTCTCTCTTAATCATGATATTGAGGACCACCTATTAAATCATGGCTTTCAAGTGGCATTTGGTAATCTTTACTCCAGCCATTTTCCCCGTTTTGAAAATCGTATCAGGAAGAAAGGTATAATTGGCGGAGAAATCTCTACATGGTGTCGTCTTGATGAAAAAGTTCTAGGGCAAAAAGGAAAACTATATGACATGATTTATACTGCTAATGCACTTTGGTCGGATAAATATGATTCTAATATGCGTTGCAGTTATGAGAAGATCATCAGCAACCTTATGCCTAAAATTCGCTCTAATCTTCAGAGTGTTATGTCACCCTCTTTAGATAAATCCGTCAAGAGAGAGATTCTTCATTTGCCCACACCTTATAAAAAGCCTTCTCCTGAACTGGTTGAAGCTATTAATTCTGCCCAGCCAATTGTACTAAGAGGAATTACATTTGATACTTCAAATATACAGCAAATACCTCCTGGTAATAAAATAATAATCCGTGAAGTGGGTAATATTGAGAGTATTATATTCTTACATGGCGCATCACAAAGTATCTCAATTGTACCCTCTTCCAGTTTAGAAAAGATAGGATGTTATACTATCAGCTATAGGGATGGTACTTCCCAAGAAATACCTATTGAATATGGTGTATGTATTGCCTCATGGAACAAGCGTGCATTGGAACCAATGAAAATGGAATATTATCGTCATGTAGGATATTCTGGAACTTATTTTGCAGACCCTTATGTTGAAGCCAGAACCCCTAGTGGAGATTATGCCACACTCTACGGTTTTGAATGGATAAATACTTCTCATAAAGAAATTACAAGTATAGAATGTTATACTTGTTCTAATGCAGAATCGGATATTATACTTGCAGGGGCTATAGGTATTAGATGTTCCAAGAAATGTTATTAATGTTTAAAATGGATAACGATATTTGCTTCTTTCTATCGTTATCCATTCCTTTTTATTTTATGACAATCATAAATTCTTACTATCAAACAATCTTATCCTATAAAGCTATATAATTAAACTCCACATTAAGCCCCTTCAATATTTCTTCCTCTCTCCTATGACACGATAATATAATTATCTGTCTATCTAGATTTCCTAGGGTTTCCATAACCATCTTTAGTCTATCATTATCGTACTGGACAAAGCAATCATCTAGTATAAGTGGTAATGACTTATCCTCTTTTATTATGTCAATCAGTCCTAGCCTTAATCCAAAATACATCTGGTCAATGGTTCCTTTACTTAATGAATCTATAGAGATTAATTCATGATTTTCAGGTTCATATGTAAGAATCTCCATGTTAGGATTTATCTTGATATCATTATATTTTTTATTGGTTATGTTACTGATTATATTAGAAACTTTTTCGTTGAGTTTCGGTGCAAAGTTATTCTGTATATCTTTAGATATATTCTCAATAGCATCTCTTGCCATTGTGAGAGCCTTAATTTTCTTATCGTAATCAGATTTCATATTCAATTTGTTTGATATATCCTCTTCAATATCTACTATAGGTCTAACATCCTTTTGTAGATTAGCTATTTTAGTCTCATAAGAAGTTATATCTTTGCTAATATGTAAAATATCATTTACAAGGTTATCCTGCTCTATTAATAGTTCATCTTTAGATTTATCAGTTGTCATTTGTACCTGATTATACTTTGTCAACTTTTGTTCCAACTCTATTAAAGTATTATCCCCAAGCAATCTGCTTAATAATTCTTTTTTATTATTGATGTTACTTATCATGTTATGATAGTGATATTTCTTATCTTTTACTTGTTGCAATCCTTTTTCATCTTGAACCTTATACCTATCAAATACCTCCTTGATCTCTTTATTCAACTTAGATATTTGCTCATTGATGCTATTATATTTTGCTAATCTATTCTTTTTATCTTCATTTTTATGATTAATATTTTTCCTAGTATCTTTAAAAATCTCATATTTTTCTTTAACCAAGTTAATATTATTAATATCTAGGTTCTTAGTATCCAATAATAGGTTTACATAATATGTTAATCTTTCTTCTTTTTGCTTCTTTTCAAGTTCTAATTTTTCTAGGTTATTAATAGCCTTTGTATATCTTTTCTTATTATCTTCATGAATTACATTCATATGAATTACTTTATCTTTTAGTTTCCTTAACTCAATAAGTTCTGTACAACTATGTTTCTTCAATATTTCATTTTGCTTTTGTACAATTTTATCTAGTTTATTTTGTTTTTTGCCTTCTGTTGATTTGATCCTATTGATTTCATTAAGCAGAATATCTAATTTACCCTTATTTTTTCTATAACCCATTGTAGTGTATATAGCTACACCAGCAAATACTACAGATACAGCTATAACTATTATTTGAGAAGATATGATACCACTTACCAAAAGACCAACAAAAATCAAAAATGAGAATGAAGATATTAATTTACCATGTTTTTGATTAGCCAGCATATCTTGATATTTTTGTTCTTTTAATTCAGTTTCCACTGATTTGCTGTATTTTATCTCTTTTCGTTCTTCTTCCAGTCTAGTATATTCATATTCATCTTCTATAACACCATTATTTTCTTTTTCGCTATTTAAATTTATCTTAAGTTCCTCTATCATATCTCTTAATTCATTACATTTTTTCACCATATCATTATAGATATTATACTGGGAAGCTATACTGTCAATATCATTCAAATCTTCATCTTCTAACACCTTGACTTGATTATATATCTCATATTGTTTTTTTAGATAGTTCTCTATCTCTGTTAGTTCTGATTTTAATTCATCATGCTGCATTTTACATGATTCTAGATTATTAAGTTTCTTTATAGCCTCATCTATAAGTACTATATCAGCATCTTTGAACTGTTCTATATCTTTCAGTTCAGTAGTTTTATTATCTATATATTCTTTTAGCCTTAATCCTTCTTCATAGGCTTTTTTAACTTCCTCTTTACTTAGATAATCAAGTAATTCTTCATTATCCTTTTTTCTATTTTCCATTTCCTTTAAGTTATTATTGATGTTATTCAATTCTTCTTGTTTCTCTAGAACCTTCTGCCATGTTTTTTCAGCTTCCGCTTTTTCTTTTTTCAGTTTTTTTATTTCTTCCGTAAGTTTTCCATAAGGGGTTGTCTTTTTTCTGCCAGCAGTACCTATTTCATCTAATTTCTTATTTAATTTTTCGATGACATTCCTTACTGAGATCTCTTCATCCTTACTTTCACCTAGATTGATAAGGCTGTCTTTTACTTCTTTTACCAGTTCGTCAGAGGTTTTACTGCTAAGCTGACCGATACTGATTGTATTATTGAAGGTTGATTTGTTGATACCTATATGTCTAGAGGCAGGTTGATATAATTTGGTAGCACTATCATACTCAAATTTTTCAGTAATATTTTCTCCAGTATCATTATCAAAGATCTCTACCTTATCGTTACGTTTCATGAAGTTTCTCTCGATACGGTATTCTTTTCCAAGATGTTTATAAACCAATATTCCTTTATACTTATTACTATTATTCCATGGCAAGAAACGATCATAATCAGGTGTGAACTGCTTATTCTTTCTATAAGGCTTATAGAAACCGTATAACATGCCTTCAATGAATTTATGTAGAGTAGATTTTCCTGCTTCATTATCCCCATAGATAACATTTATACCATCTGTTAATTTAATTTCTTTATCTTGGTATTTTCCAAAACTTATTATATCCATTTTATCTATGTACAAATCAGTTCACCTTCTCACTTAGTAACGCTTCAATACCTTCATATAAAGCCAATTTTGATATTTCATCTTGGATATTCTGTCTTTCCATGTATTCAATATATTTCCCTATAACATTATTTTCATTTTCTTGTTTTAATTTATCAAGGTCATAATCAGGTGTAGTGTTATCAATGATCTCAGCATATATTACGTATTCTTCCACTCTTTCTTTAATGTACTGTGTATCAAACAATATATCCTTGTCCCTTATGCCCTTCAAATTGAATCTATATAGATTCTTGAAATCATAGTCACTAACTATGAGCCTTATATTCTCTATAATATCTTCAATTGTCATATCATCTTCCACTGTAACATCTAGCCCCACAAATTGTCTTTTGGAAAAAGGCAGGAATTCAACATCTATTTTATCTTTGCTGATGCTGCCTTCTATAATTCCATGAACTCCTGTTTCGCCAAAATCAAGAGGTTCAGGACTTCCACAATAAGCGATATCAGGTTCTATAAAATTATGTTTATGTATATGTCCAAGAGCCACATAATCAAAGTTTTTACTTTTTAGATTATCCTTGTCTATAGGCAGATAATTGGACTTTTGATATATATCTCCATGGGCTAACAGTATATTGATGCGGTCGCTATTCTCAACTTCTATATCATTAAAAAGATTATCTTTTATCTCTTTTTTATTCCAACTTAATCCGTATATATCAACATTCAATTCTTCAAATGTAATTTTTTCAGTATTTGTATTCATTATATAAACATTGTTTGACCAATCTATTAGGTTATAATATGATTTGTCATTTATTATGGGGTCGTGATTACCAGCAATCATTATTACTTTTGTAGAACTAATTTTACTGAAACTATTATTGATTTCTTTTAGTTCTCCTATGGTAATGTATTCATCTTCAAATAAATCTCCACTTATGAGTAATAAATCAGCTTGTATTTCTCCTGCTCTCGAAACTATCTTCATAAAAGTTTCTTTTATCTCGTTTCTACGCTTTCTGGCAAATTCACTAGAGAAGCTAGCACTCTTGAATTCCATACCAATATGTACATCACCTGTATGAATAATCTTTATCATATACCCGTTCCCCTTTCTAACATTATTTTACTTTATATTAATCACTTAGTCACGTAAAACTTTCCTATAGAATACAAGAAAAGTAATCATGCTCTATTATTTTCTATAAAAAAAGAGAGTTCACTCACTCCCTTAATCTCCAAAACTCGCCCCAACCAATTTACCAGTACTTATTAGCAGATTATCTTTCTCAACTAGTTTCAACTTACCTGCTACTTGTTTTAAAGGTGTCGCCCATAATTTATTATTGACAACTGAAACTGTTTTTCCATAGTCTTTGCCCGCTATCATCTCAGCTGCATATGCACCAAGCTTTGTTGCCAATATTCTATCATATGGTGAAGGTGAACCTCCTCTTTGCTGATGTCCTGGTATAGTTACTCTTGTTTCTAGACCTAAGGCTTCATTAATCTGTTTAGCTAATCTATAGGATACTGATGGATATTTCATTTTTTCTCTTAGTTTTTTAAGTTCTTTTTTCTTCATATTGGATTCTTCTATTGAAAGTGCTCCTTCTGATACAGCTAATATTGAGAAGTCTTTACCTGAAGAATGTCTTTTGTCCAAGGAAGCTATAACTTTATTTATATCATAAGGGATTTCAGGAATCAAAATTACATCTGCTCCACCAGCAACCCCTGCGTGTAATGTCAACCAGCCTGCCTTGTGACCCATTAACTCAACCAACATGACTCTATCATGTGAATCAGCTGTTGTATGAATTCGGTCGATTACTTCAGTTGCGATATCTACTGCACTATGGAATCCAAAAGTTATATCTGTACCCCATATATCGTTATCAATAGTCTTTGGAAGAGCTATTACATTAAGTCCTTCTTCCCTAAGGAGATTAGCGTTTTTATGTGTTCCATTACCTCCAAGTGTCACTAAGCAGTCTAATTTCATTTTTTCATAGTTATTTACCATATTTTTTACTTTATCAATATTATCTTCTTCAATTTTTCTCATTTTCTTGAATGGAGTTCTGGATGTACCAAGTATTGTTCCTCCCCTAACAAGTATTCCGGAGAAATCCCTTGGAGTCAACACTTGATAATTACAATGTATTAAGCCTTTGAAACCATCTTTTATACCGATTATCTCACAATCAATCATACCATAAGAAGCTCTTGCTACACCTCTAATTGCTGCATTCAAACCTGGACAGTCTCCCCCACTTGTTACGATTCCAATCCTTTGTTTCATCAAAACCACTCCGTTATTTTATTTTGTATTAAAAATTATCATATTCAATTTATATACCTAATGTAATATATATTATCACCTAAAATATATATTTACATTCAAGAAAAGTGACTAGGTCGTATATTTCTGTAGAGACTATGTTTTGATTATTGTACTCAAAGATATTTTTTTAATCTTGGTTTTATTCTATTTGCATATACGTGGAGGAAGTATCCTAAGAAGTAATCATATGCGATAAAAAATACTTCTGCTGCCAAAATTACCCACCATGTTACATTGAAGGGTAAAACTGCTACAAATTGCTTTATAACGAAGTAGTAAATTACCAACACCAGATTGAAATATACTATCTTCAATACGACTTCTATTATGACTGATAAGTTTTTACGGTTTATTAATATTTCAATTAAGTATTTGACTATACTATATAGCCCAAAAAACGCAATATATGTTATGATCTGTATCTTATCAGGTACTAATATAAGTGCAAGCAGACTGGATGCTATATAAAAACTCACACCACTGGCTAAATTGAATTCAATGATCACTACACCTATCAAAATAGCTGCTAGTGCAAATATAATTAATGTATTACTGACAAATATTGTACTTGACAACAATATAATCTGATTAATCGCCAGTAATATTCCTAGATATGCTACTCTTTTTGTTTTTAACAACATGAAATTAAATCCCCTCCAAGACATTCACATAAGCAATCTGCACATATGAGTTGTGAACAGCATCCACAAGCATCTGAATTATTGTTCCCTCTATTATATTGATATGCTCTAGTATTATATCCATTCTGAACATTTTGGAGTCTTGATAGATGATTTCTATACTCTATATTGTTTGGAGCCATATTCACAGCTGTTCTAGCATATTCGAATCCTTGGTTGGTATAGCCTGTACCAACAAGACAGATACTCATTAGATAGTACCATTCAGCATTTTTATCACTCATAGCATTGAGCATATTCATTGCATCTTGGAATCTTCTAACTTGAATATAACTTCTTACATTCATATATTCCGAAGATGTATATCCAGAACCTGAATTACTGCTGCTGTAACTTGAATTTGTATAGTCATTAGTGTTCATTAGTGATTCATACGCTTCCTGGACTTCTCTGAATTTCTCTTCTGCAAGATCGTTCAATGGGTTGTCTGCATATCTATCTGGGTGATATTTTTTTGCTAATTCCCTATACGCCTTTTTTATTTCATCTTTACTTGCTCCTCTTTCTATTCCTAATACTTCATAAGGGTCTCTCATTGTCTTTTCCTCCTAGTAAGAATTTAATTGGTTTCTTCTAATCTGTTGCATTTATTGCAATCATCTTTGTCAAAAATTATTCTCATTCTATTTTTAATTCCAGAGTATATTATATTATCTAGAATAGGCTTTTCTTTTACCAAAGGTAATTTATCCAGTTCACTATCCAAAAAAGATAGATTCATGTTCAATAGGTTCTTAGCATATTCTTCTATGTTTTCTTCTTCACATAATAAAAATGGATTATAACTTTTATTCTTCTTATCTTTCTCTATATCATCATAGGCATCTAAAATATAAATATATTTTCCCAAATATAAGCCAATATTATTTAAGTATTGTTTCCAATGGTCTTGTTTATAAATCATAAGTTGTCCCATTAGATGTCCAAAAACATTTGATACCTTATCAATATCCTTACAATCAGCTTTTTCAAGTTCTTCTAATTCTTTTATGAATTTAATTATCACTTCATTCTTTTCTGGATACTTTTTCTTGGCTTTTCTATATCCTCTATTAAATAGCATCATTGCAAGAAGGCTTTTTATGCTTCTTTCATCTTTCCAGTCATCTTTTAGATTATTATATGCTAACATAATATTAAGTGCTGCACAATATTCACTTACCTCATTATCTATCATCAACTGTTTGTTATGAGGATGAGCCACACATCTGCAATTAGAGCAATTATTTACAGGTTCATATAGAGACGTTAAGATGATAACAAGGTATGTCATGTCATAATTCAATGTAAGCCTGCTAAGATTTCCATAATTATGCTTCAACGCCATACACAATCCACAATAATATCCTTTGTATGTCATATATTCTCTTACTTTTAATTCAAGTTTATCAATCTGCACATATCCAAACATTTTAAGTCCTCTCTACTAATTTATTAAAACAATATAGCACAAAATCAAGGTAACTATTAAGTTTTTTCCAAATAATACCGATATATTATATACATAAATGACATTAAAAATCTTAATATTATTAGTATAAAGCATAAGTAATAAAAGCTCAACACTACAATTATTAATTTTTTGTGTACAATTTCTATGTACTCCTGTCAAGGGAAGTTTCTAAAATTAAGCACATAAATATATAAATGCTATATCAAATTTTTATAAAAGAAATTTCATTTTATGTAAAAATCACATTTAATATTTAAAAATATATTTTATAAGGTAAGATTGGCTTTTTATTAGGGCAAAATCGCTAGTATACTAACATTTTTATATAGCAATTTTTAACTATTATAATATTTAATGAAATTAGCCCTTGCTTTTTTCTCCAATTATTGTAAAATAGGTGTTGTAGCAGATAAACCTTATACTAAAAATATAATAAAGTAGGGTGATGAATTATGGCAAGTATTGATAGTTTCAAAAAGTATACCGTTAACAAGTCAACTCCTATTCCTCTATACTTTCAATTCAAGAATATTTTGATTGAAATGATGAAGGATGAAGTTTTAAAACCAGGTGATATGATACCTACTGAGTTTGAGCTATGTGATATTTATGGTATAAGCAGAACAACAATCAGACAAGCATTAACTGAATTAGTTAATGAAGGTAAGTTTTATCGTGTAAAAGGTAGAGGTACTTTTGTTGCTCAAACCAAAATTAAACATGATTTTACTCAGAAAGCAGAGAGCTTTGATAATGAGATGTTACGAAATGGATATACCCCTAGTACTAAGGTTTTGGATTTTAAGGTAGTTTCCGCTACCCCAGAAGTTGCATCTGCTTTAAATCTCGCACCGAATACAGACGTTATCTATTTAAAGAGGCTCCGATTTGTAAATAATGAACCATTAATGATTTCTCAAACTTATTTACCTTATTCATTTTGTAAACATATTCTCGATAATAATATGAATGAAGAATCACTATATAGCATACTATCTAGCAATATTAATACTAAAGTCTATAAAATAGTTAAAGAAATGGAAGCTGTTGTTCCTACTAAGGAAGATTGTGAATTACTTGAAATCAATAAGACAACTGCAATACAATTATTTCATGTAAAAGGTTATAATAAATTTGAGACACCTGTAGAGTACACTGTCTCTAGATTTAGAGGAGATAAGAATATTTTCTCTGTAGAACAGTTTGTTTAATCAACGGTCAATATTTGCAAAAACCTCAGGTTAATTCCTGAGGTTTTTACTTTTATATTAATTCTTTTGCCTACATATATTTTACTTATTTAACATACTCTGATAATAGTTTTAAGGTGTTTAGAATGCCCTCTATATGAGTTCTTTCCATTCCATGGGATGCATGTACCCCTGGCCCAATAAGCGCCCCTCTGATGTTGTTTCCTGCACGTAGAGCAGCAGATGCATCTGAACCATAGTTAGGATAGACATCCAATGCATATCCAATCTCTTTATCTTTTGCAATTCTGACTAATTCATTGACCATATTATAGTCATAAGGTCCTGATGAATCCTTTACACAGATAGATACGTCATGTTCAGTACAGCAAAGGTCATCTCCCATTGCACCCATATCTATTGCAATCATTTCTGTTATATCTTGTGGAATATAAGAAGAACCATGTCCTACTTCTTCATATGTGGATATAAATATTTTTATTGTGTTATCAGGTATTATATTATTATCTTTTATGTATTTCATTAAAGCAAAAATAGTAGCTATCCCTGCTTTATCATCTAGATGTCTAGATTTTATATAACCACTTTTTGTTATCTGCACTCTAGGATCAAAAGCAATGAAGTTACCTACTTCTATTCCTAGTTCTTCTACATCTTCTTTTGACAATACACTCTCGTCTATTCTTACTTCCATATTTTCTTCTATTCTTTTATGCTCTGATGCGTCAGAAAATACGTGAACCGAAGGTTTTGTAGTTAGTATGGTTCCGTCATATTCTTTACCGTCTCTTGTAAATATCTTGCAGTATTCGCCTTCTATACTGTTCATTAGATATCCGCCTATACTAGTGAACCTGATTGTTCCATTAGATTTAATGGATCTTACCATTGCTCCCAAAGTATCAACGTGAGCTGATAATCCTAGAACCTCTTTATTTTTACCTTCAATCTTTATGACTCCGCAGCCCTTGTTAGTGAATTCCATGTCATAACCCATGTCATTAGCTTCTTCTTTTATTAGTTTCATGATGTTTTGGCAAAATCCGCTGGGACTTTCCGTTTCCAGTATTTTTTTTAGAAAATCAAGAATGTAATCTTTGTACTTTTCCATCTATACATCTCCTCTGGTAAAAATATTTTATATTTTACTTAGCAATCTTACCTTCATTATTAACAATGTTTACATCCATATGTGGATAAGGTATTGAGATATTTTCTTCATCAAACTTAATCTTAATCTGTTCTATCAGGTCAAACTTCACCTGTAGATAATCTTTTGTTTTACACCATACCAATACAGCAAAATTAACTGAACTATCTCCATGTTCACTAATATTAATGTATGGTTCTCTGTCCTTAAGTATGAGAGCATGTTTCTCAATAACTTCTTTTATTGCCCTCTTAACAGCAAATGTGTCCTCTTCATAAGCTACACCAAAAGTCAGATCAACCCTTCTGATATCCATTGTTGAATGATTAATGATACTGCTGTTGGATAAGCTTCCATTAGGTACAGTTATCACTTTATTGTCTCTTGTTCTTAGTGTTGTATAGAACACTTGAATATCTTCTACTATACCTTCATGTCCAAATGCTTTTTCTTCAATGAAATCTCCTACTTTGAATGGTCTCAATAATAATATTAAGATTCCTCCTGTAAGGTTAGCAAGACTTCCTTGTAGTGCCATACCAATACCAATACCAGTTGCTCCAAGAACCGCTATAAGAGACGTCATAGGAACCTCTAGATTTTCCATTATTATTATGCCAAGTAAGATTTTTAGTATTAGTCTTACTGCTGATAATAAGAATTTTGATAAGGATACATCTACTTTTGATTTCTTTAAAAACTTCTCCATCAACTTAACTAAATACTTAATTATTTTCGATCCAATAATTAATATAAGTAAGCTCATTAAGATTTTAAAACCATATACTGTCAATATTTCTAGAGCCTTAACTTTGATATTGTCTAACTGCTTCATAACTGTGTCCATAATGTCTTCCTTTCTTTAGTAATTTACTAACCTATAAATATAAATTATCTATTGATTAGTTTTTGCATCATCTTTGTCTGTATTTTTATCTTGTAATAATATAAGTGGAGATATATCCCTCCATTTATTTATTGCTGTTTCTTTTTTATAGACCTTATCCAAATAAGAATATTTTATTGAAAATACGTATTCTTCGTCATTAGTCAATTTCATAGAAATGTATTTACCATCATAAGAACAGTATTTTATACCTACTTCTTTTCTGTCAGGTATTATATCTCTATATTCCAATTGGTCCAATACAGCATTTATATCTTTTTCTGATAGACTATATATGTTATCTTCAATAAAATTATCAGTTATAGTTCTTATATTAAATCCAGGATGATTAATACTAAAAGTATATAAATCATTAATGCCTGTATCTACAATCTTCCATGTCTCGTTCTTTTCCAGAGCAAATCTCTCATAGCTTTGATAATTATTAGAATTTGAGGCTATTACAAAAGCATATCTACCATCAGTATTCATATATCTTATAAATACCTCTGAGGCAAAATATTCTTTTATACTCTTTTCAATATCTTCATCATAAAATACTTTTGTCTCTAGTGGTTTCTCGAATTGGTAACCTAAATAATCTTTTTCATCAATGAAATCATAGTTCGTCTTATCAACCACTGCATATTTATTATCATCTATCTTATATGCAATCATATAATTTTTATCTGCATAGTTATATAAAAAATTCATCTTGTCATAAACATCTTCTGGTATATCAAGATTATCTTTAACGATTATATCTTTTATAAAAACAGATACGTCTTTGTCTTTGTCATAAGGATTATTTAAGTAAACTACATATTCATTCTTAGGCAGTTTTTCTACTTGATCAAGTAATAAGGTACAATAATTTTTAATCTTACCTAAAATAAGCTTGTTCTTCTCATTTGTTATATCTTTTTTACTATAATGAGTTATATATTTTCCATAATTATTAAGAACGCAATCAATTTTATTCTCATCTGTCAGTATTAATATATTTTTTATTAGTTCTTCGTCTCCTATGAGTATATCCGTCAATATCATTTCTATATCTTCAGTTGATATTATCTCTTTATCAATGATATCTAAAACTTTTGTTCGAGTATTGTCACTATCATTTTTATATATACCATAGAGTTCATCACTTTTAACCTTAGCAATGTCTGCTAGTAATTGTTTTGTTCTCGTTTCATCAATGATTAAATCTATAACCACTTTGTCTGACTCCATATTGATACTATGGATAGTTGCTATGTCGGGTATATTAAAGTCATCTAAGCTTATATTTAATATCTCTTTGTTTTCAATCAACTTATCCTTTATAGATTCTTCTATAGATTTAGGTAGTGATAAAAAGTTCTTGTTTCTTAGTTTCATGTTAGTAAAATTAATTTGTATCTCTCTATTATCGTTATCTAGAGTTACATCCATGGATATTGGTATATTGATGCCATGTATAGTAGTGTTAATATATGCTTTACTTTCATTAGTATCAATAAAACCATTATTTATAATGTAACCATTTTGTTCACTCATCTCTTCAATTTTATGATTGAATGCTGTTGTTATAACGTCTATTGGTATTTCTATGGATACATTGTTTTCTTTTATCTCAATAATCTTCCCTAAATCTTTATCATTAAAATATCCTTTGAATTCCATTTGATTAAAAGCAACTGTAAACGACGAATTATGCAAATATATTAATAGGAATCCTATAAATAATACAATAAGTGTAAGAAACCCTAGTCCAATCCTAAGAGCCCTTTTATATATTGCTTTCTTATCTATAGTCTTGGTATCCTTCAAATCTTTAGTGTCACTTTCCTTTTCTTTTTTTCCCATTGATATCATTACTTTGTTTTAATCTAACAAAGTTAACCTCCTAATAATTATTCCTATCATAGATACTCTTATTTGGATACGAGTATATTATATAGTTTGTTTTCCTATAAAACAAGTAAGTTTTATTATAATTATCGCCAAATTTACTTTAATTTACAATAATTATATGAAAAAACTTCAATAATAGGAGGCATCACCCCTAATATATCAAATTCAACAGGTAATTTTACAGCATAAAATAAAAAAACCCGTAATTCCTATTGGAAAAACGAGTTTATATTATATAAGATAGTCTTGGCAGACTATTTTAGATATCACAGTTATTTACTGTTCTAGGGAATGGGATTACGTCTCTTATGTTACTCATACCTGTTATATACATAATCATACGTTCAAATCCTAATCCGAATCCAGCATGGTTGCATCCGCCGTATTTTCTTATATCTAGATACCACCAGTAGTCTTCTTCTTTTAATCCTGATTCTTTCATCTTGGATATTAGTTTGTCGTAGTCTTCTTCTCTTTGGCTACCACCGATGATTTCACCAACACCTGGAACTAATAGGTCCATAGCTGCAACTGTCTTATTATCTTCATTCAACTTCATATAGAAAGCTTTTATTTCTTTTGGATAGTCGATGACGAATACAGGTTTTTTAAATACTTTTTCAGTTATATATCTTTCATGCTCTGTTTGGAGATCCGCTCCCCATTTTACAGGATAATCAAATTTCTCTCCACTTTTTTCTAGAAGCTCAACAGCCTCAGTATAAGTGATTCTCTCAAATTTATTGTTAAGTACATTATCAAGTCTTTCTGATAAACCTTTGTCAATAAATTTATTGAAGAATTCCATTTCTTCTGGAGCATTTTCTTTAACATAAGTAATGATGTATTTTATCATTTCTTCTGCTATATCCATATCATCAATCAAATCAGCAAAAGCCATCTCTGGTTCGATCATCCAGAATTCTGCTGCATGTCTTGCAGTGTTAGAATTTTCTGCTCTGAATGTTGGTCCGAATGTATATACATTCCTAAATGCCATTGCATAAGTTTCAACATTAAGCTGACCACTAACTGTAAGATTAGTCTCTTTTCCAAAGAAATCTAGTTTGTTGTCAATATTACCTTCTTCGTCCTTTGGAACGTCATTCAAGTCAAGTGTAGTAGCTCTGAACATTTCTCCTGCTCCCTCACAATCACTACCTGTAAGGATTGGAGTATGAACATATACGAATCCTTTATCTGAGAAGAATCGATGTATTGCCTGAGCCACAACTGAACGTATTCTGAATACCGCTGCAAAAGTGTTGGTTCTTGGTCTAAGATGTGAGATGGTTCTTAGATATTCAAATGTATGTCTTTTCTTCTGTAATGGATAGTCTGGTGTTGATGCACCTTCTATCTGTACTTCTGTTGCTTGCATTTCAAAAGGTTGTTTAGCACCTGGTGTCTCAATAAATTTACCTTTTACAATAATTGATGAACCAACATTCAACTTGGATAGCTCATCAAAGTTTTCTAATTCGTTATTAATTACTACTTGAAGATTATTAAAAAATGTCCCATCATTAAGAATAATGAATCCAAAGGCTTTTGAAGCTCTAACGCTTCTTATCCAACCTGAGACTGTTATTTCTTTATCTGTATATTGGCTGGTATTTCTAAATAATTCTTTAACTGATGTATATTTCATTATAGTTCTCCTTCCTTTCAAACTTTCTAATTGGTATTATACCATAGTCATTCAAATTTTTTTATATTTAAATGAATAATTTTTTACTTTGTAACTTAAATTATTAAAGTTATAAGTCTCTTAAATAATATTTATTATAAGTATAACCAATTAACTTATTTTTTTTACCTAATTATGTTATACTTATTACTAATTCACGGTACAAAAAACAAAGAAATTTTAATATTGGTGTTTATATATAAAAGGATAGTAATTAATATAAAAACGATTCTTATATTACCGTGTACCACAAGAAAAGTATACTACTAAATAAAAGAAAGGACGGATATATAATGGATTCAAGAATTGTAAAGTTAGCAAAAATTCTAGTTAATTATTCTTGCAAAGTAAAAGAAGGAGATAAGGTTTTAATACAGCATGTTGGTGATTCCACATTACCTCTTACTAGGCAATTGATAAAAGAAATTTATGCAGTTGGAGGTATTCCATTCGAAAAACATATAGATGAATCTGTACAAAGAGAGTTATTACTAAATTGCACTAAAGAACAAATAGATTTGATGGCTGAATCTGATTTGACGATCATGCGAGAAATGGATTGTTACATTGGTGTTAGAGCTTCTGATAACGTTAATGAGCTAAGTGATGTTCCAAGTGACAAAAGAGGATTATATGAAATGTATCATTTTACTCCTGTACACAGAGATGTTCGTGTTCCTGATACTCGTTGGGTTGTTATGAGATACCCTAACAATTCTATGGCACAACTTGCTAATACGAGTCTAGAAGATTTTGAAGACTTCTATTTTAACGTTTGTACACTTGATTATGGAAAGATGTCAAAAGCTATGGATAATCTAGTAGATCTTATGAACAAGACTGATAAAGTAAGAATCGTTGGTGAAGGAACTGATATTTCATTCTCAATCAAAGGTCTTCCAGCTATCAAATGTGATGGCGGATGCAATATTCCTGATGGTGAAGTTTATTCAGCGCCTGTTAAAGATTCTGTTAACGGTGTTATCAGTTATAATACACCTGCTGTTTATAGAGGTTTTACTTATGAAAATATCGTTTTTGAGTTTGAGAATGGTAAAATCATAAAAGCGACTGCTAATGATACAGAGAAGATCAATGCTGTACTTGATACAGATGAAGGAGCTAGATATATAGGTGAATTTGCTATTGGTGTTAATCCTTATATCTTAAATCCTCTAAAAGATACTTTATTTGATGAAAAGATTATGGGTAGTATCCACTTTACACCTGGTAATTCATATGATGACTGCGATAACGAAAACCATTCAGCTATCCACTGGGATTTAGTTTATATTCAAACTCCTGATTTTGGCGGTGGAGAAATTTATTTTGATGATGTGCTTATTAGAAAAGATGGTATGTTTGTAGTTCCAGAACTTGAGTGTTTGAATCCTGAGAATCTTAAATAAAAAGAATACTATAAAAGCGCTAGTAAATAGCGCTTTTTCATTATCTAAAAATTTTATTTTTATATTTATCTAATACTAATAGTAATGGAAATCCAATACCATAACATGCGATAAATTGTCCAAGTCCTACCCAGGCAATAAAAGAAAATAATGTTGCATTAAATTCTAACTTACCAAACGTACCAAAGTATATTAGTGCTCCAACTATAAATGCATTAACTATAATCGGAGGTATTGGTACCAATCCTTTTTTTCTTCTTAGACGATAAGACAAATAAGCTGCAATTAAAGTAGCTAAACTACCAAACACTATGTCTACCATACCGAATTTTGATATAAAAATATTAGATAATAGACAACCAATGGAAAGTCCTGGTATTGCTGCTGGAGTGAAAAATGGTAGTATTGTAAGGGCTTCTGATATCCTAACTTGCATATAGTCTGTACCAAAAGAAGCAAAAGGCAAGGTAAATACAACATAAATAGCCGCAATCAAACCTGCTTGCGTTAAAAACTTTGTACTTCTATTCATTTTATGTTCCTCCCTAGTTTTGTTTAGTGTCAGGATGGTTTCGAACTGACAATTCTATATTATAGCATATATTAAGCATAAATAAAAGGCTATTTTATCATGTTTTTATCATTTTTATTATTATAATATTGATAGTATATAAAAAAGTTTGTTAGCACTTTGTTAGCAGTATACACATAGAAAAGCAAGCCATAATTAGACTTGCCTTCCTGTTATAAATGATATCAAATCTTTACTAAAATTATAATTTTTGTTTGCACATGCGTTTTCAACTTCTTTTAATGTACATATAATACATCTTTTTTCAATTGCTTGCATACACCCAAACAAATCATAATCATTTCTATGGTCTGGGTGTAATTTATTATCGTTAACAATTTCTTTAAATTCTGCTTTCATGCATCTAAAACTTGCATATTCTGTACTTGTCATTATGAATTACCTGTTACTTATATTACAATACTAACTTATATTCGTGTAAAGCGTTTTTGAGTAAATTCAATACACATGAATCAGTATTTTTAAAGTCTATAATTAATCAGCATATCCCTTTTCATTATATATTAATACAAAGGTGTTATGCATATGTTTTAACCATTATGATTACCTCTCATATATTAGGGTATAGCATTAATCGGTTCTTTTGCTGTTTTTAGGCAAATTAAAATAGCCTATTTAAGGCTCCTATGTACTGATTAGTGCTTAGTAATGATATATTTTATGTTAAATTACATCAATAAAACATACTACAACATTAAATATATCAAATCCCCAGCTAATGAATACAATGAGCTGGGGATATAGCTTTTCTTTCCTTACAAATCTTTATTTTATTTAATCTTCATAGTCATATATTGTATCTAAGTGATCATTATCGGCATAATACTTTACTTTAGCTTTAACAGCATCACTTGGATATTCAAGCGTTTCAAAAACAAATGATGCATTATTCCTAGTAATTTCATCTTTATCAATTCTATCTCCAGATTTGTCATACCAATATATGAAAATCTCAAAATCAGCTCTTTTACTTCCTGAATTTGATCCCATAAAGATATCTAACTCATCATCTGAATCGTCAACATTAAGACCCCAATAAAAATCAGCATTCTCTTCAGTAACAGATGCATATGTTGATATAGGATTGATAATAAGTAGACTAGCAAATAAGCAAATACATAATTTAGTTAATACATTAAGTTTTAATTTTTTAGTTTTGTTTTTCATATTAATATCTCCTTTGTTTAAATTATACTTCGATCGAAAGCAAAAAAATTATACCATAATAATTCAGAATTGTTTGTCTAAACTTGACATATAATTTCGTTCTTTTTCGACTACACCTGTAGTTATGGCAAGTATAACATTTTTATCTTCTTGTGAGTTCCAAAAATAATATTATTACTAAAAAAGCTAAGGAGTAGTCCCAAAATAACACTTTAATATTAATACAAAATAGAGGATATCATCATAACAAGCAAAATTAACAAAATAAATACTAATTTCCAATTAATTATGCGTTAATTTTAGTTTAAATTTATTAAATATTAATTAACTTTGATTATTCAATTCTTTTCGGCATACTTTTTAAATAAAAAGATTTGTAATAATGACATCAGCTGATAAAAAATTAAGGAGGAATTGATTATGAAAAATAAAATACTATTAATTTTAATACAACCAACTACTATTTTGACCAACAGCCAAAAAGTGTTCTTAATAAAGTAAAAAATTAGGTTGAAAATCAATCACCACCTATTGCATATATCTTATCATTAACTTCAATAATAGCAAAATGAGTTCTTGCTGTTGGCATATCTGCTTTCTGGCTCCAAGTATTAGTTAGCGGATATCCTCCTCTACTATATTATGATATTTACCACTGTTTTTTCCTCCAACAACATATATTTTGCCACCTTTGATTGTTCCTAATACCAGTGGTAGTTTAATTTCTTTTTTGATTAATCTTTTTATCGTCCTCCCTCCTCTGATAGCACTTGTGATACTATCTAGGTTTTATTGGTATATACAGATTTAAGTGGCTTTTGTTCTGGATTAGAAAGAGTTACTACAAATTTGTTTGATGCATTAAAAAGGTCAAGGACTTCAATTAATTAGTTATTAAATCAGTGCTTATTTTTTCTGCTACTTAAGTACTCATATATATCCCATACATTCCAATACTTTAGACAGAATAATTTATATTTTAGATTACATAAAATGTAGTAAAATTGATTTATAAGTGTTATAATGTTAGTTGCTTCTAGAGTTTGCATCTAGTTATTTTTAATCACTACGGAGGAATTTATAAATGAAGAAAACTATTATATTAATTATTTTATTTACTTTTATACTATCTACTGTCTCTATTGCCAATACTATTCAATATGAAGAAAAGGCGATCTCATTAAAAGAATTAGGTTTATTTAATGGTAATGATAAAGGATTTGAATTAGAACGAACTCCTTCTAGAATAGAAGCTATGATAATGTTAATTAGGTTATTAGGTAAAGAAAAAGAATCTGTTGAATCAAACTACACACATCCATTTACAGATGTTCCTAATTGGGCTGATAAACAAATAGGTTACTTATATGAAAATGAGTTTATATCAGGAATTGGTAATAATCTACTAGGATCAAAACAATTAATAAGTGCTAAATCTTATGCAACACTAATGTTAAGAGTTTTAGGGTACGACGATAATAAAGGTGACTTTAAATGGTCAACAGCTCTTAAAAAAGCAAATGAATTAAATATGCTTGATGAAGATGAATTAGCTAATTTAAGCAAAAAACAATTCTTACGAGATGATATGGTTAACCTAACATTTAATTCGTTAAACATAGCATTAAAAGACGAATCTAATAAATCTTTAGCATTAAAATTAGTATTAGAAGATGTAATATCTAAAGAGATTGCAATATCTAAAGGTCTAATTGAAGAAGTCCCTATGACAAAATTATTTTCTTCAACTCCTATTAATTTAACAAATTCAGATAGAATTAAGCAATATCCAAAATTAACGAATGAAATTAATATAGAATCATTATCTACTGGAAATTATTTTGACGGTCCTATACCACTACGAATATCCGTAGATAGAAACAAATTACCAAATGCATATTCACTCGTTGCGATAGATGAACAAATTATTGACAGGATACCTTGGGATAAACTAATGGATCTAGAAAAGAACTGGAAGCTAAATGATGAAAATTCTACTGAATACCTTTTGCCATCCCTATATTCTGTTACAGTATTTATAATTCTAGATGATAGTGGTGATATTTTAGGATATAGTGCATATTAATTTTTTATCAATATTGGATATTATATTCAATAAGAACTTGGGGGTTTGAGTCCCCCAACTGCATTAACGTATTTATATATAAAGGCAGACAATAGCCTTTTTAAATTACTTTTGGACATGATCTGGTACACTTTAAAAAGATAAAACACCTGTTAATATTTTTATTATAGATGATTCTAATCAGAAAATATAATACTTTATAATTACGAATCATTCATATGTAATTTATCAAGTAAAACATTTATATCGCTTTCTGAAACAGCTTCTTTCAATCGTCTATTTATTTCGCTTTCTTCTAGATTTTTATTCTCAAAATAGACCTTTTTATTTTGTCTAAAACTTTACACCCTTTGGATTTTTCAGTGAGAATTTTTATATAGTCGTCCATAGTTATTTTTCTAAACGTTCCATTAGTCCAATAAGCGTTTGCCCAATCAAGTATAGCAGTAGATTTATACGGTACAATATTCTAATCAGTGCTTTAGTAAGTCTTTTTCTTATAATATGTACTAACCTTCTTAGAAATTGACATAGATAAGACTACAATAACATTGATAATAAACAATAAAAAATTACATACTGTAATATCAAGTAATCTAAAGATTTGTAAATTAATTAAGGCTGATATTAAAGATAAAATTACAACTCCCCATCTAGCCCAGTTTTTCCCTTTATATGCCTCTATAGCCAAGCCTAATACAATACACAATCTAAAAAATGCACCTACTCCTATGCTCGCAATATTATTTGGGGATAACATTTTATTCATTGCTATAGCATTAATAATAATATTGATTAAAACAATGACGCCACTACTAACAAATAAAAATAGATTAATCCCAACCAACTTTTTAGTACTTATTTTATTTATTAAATTCATTTTCATGCTCCAATTCTATTATACTAAATACAACTTTAATATTATATATTTTTATCCATCAATATCAATGGTAAATACTGGTTTACTAATACTTTATCTAATTTTTTAGTAATATTACGTGTTATATTTTATCTCAAAATTGTCCCCATGTCCATACTATTACATTCTTCTTTACTGCTAATAAATGATATCATATATTTTTAATAAAATATTTGAAGCATTAACATACATATGTTAAAATATGTAAGTAACTCATTAGATTTTCAGTAAAATCACATTACCTGAATCTAACAAAAAAATATGAAGTTAAGTATTAATAACAAGTAGAAGGAGATAATGAAATGATTATGAAAAGAAAAATAGCTATGATTTTATCTATGTTCATATTACTGTCATTACCACAATATGGACTTACGCTTCACGCTACAGCAAACACTGCTAAAATAATTGTAGATGGAGAAGAAGTAATATTTACAGAAGATAGTGGTATGCCTTTTATTGATGAGAACAATCGAACACAAGTACCTTTTAGAATTACATTGGAACAAGCAGGCGCTGCTGTATCTTGGGATGATGAGAATAGAACAGCAATAGCTAAAAAAGATGATATTACTGTGAAAGTGCCAATAGACAAAAACTATATCATAAAAAATGGTAGAATAATATATAATGATACAGTTTCTTTAGTTAAAAATGGCAGAACTTATTTACCTATTAGAGTAGTAATGGAAGCATTAGGTTACGAGGTAGGTTGGGATAACCCTACAAGTTCAGTATTAATCACTCCTACAGAATCAGTGGGGGTTGCTACAGATAAACCTATATATTATGTAAACATGATGAGTGATATGTGTTATTATAATAATGAAGATACAGGATATAGAATATATAGACTTAATAGTGATGGAACTAGTACTAAAATATCTAAGAATAAAGCATATACGTTAGGAATTATAGGAGATACTATATACTACATGAATTTTGCTGAACTAGAAAGAGAAGATGGTTTTGTACAACGAGGAACTTTATGGCAAATCAATAAAGATGGTACAGAAGAAAAGGCAGTACTAGAAAATATTAATATACTAACTATGGATACAGATGGGGAATATATATATTTCACCAGTAATGCTTATGGTCAAAATATTATGCGAATGAAGCCTTCTGAAGAACCAGAAATATTTGTTAAAGATTGTTTGTCCTATAAAGTGCATTATTATGATGGTCAACTTTATTATCTAGATGTAAATGATAATTATTCTACTAGACGTATAGATATAAACACACTCGAGAAAGAACTAGTAACTGATTATCAATCAAATTATTATGCTGGATTTATGATGTTAGCGTATAAAAATTATTTCATTATGAATTGGGCTGATACAGGAAATTCAATAGTTTTAAATATGAAAGATGGTACATATAATCAAGATATAGAAGATTTATCATATAGACGTGTCAGTGAAAATGTAATAATTACAGTAGATATAATAGATTGGAAAAACTCCGAACTAAAATTTATTGACGCAGAGAGTTTCCTTAAGACTTTAAATGTTAAAAAATAGGAGGGTATAAAATAGCCCTAGTTCTCTTATATTAATTTGACATTGAAGACAAACAAAGATGTAAAGACTCTACCTCTCTTGAGAATGTGTCCTTACATCTTTATTTTTTTGCTTTTTTAGTAAAATTCCCTCATAATCTAGGTGCTTCTTAATATTTGATACTTCACTAAGTGTATTTTATATATTTATTACAAGTACAAAAATAAGAAGCCTTTTTAAGGCTCCTATGTACTAGTTAATTCTTTTGCGTGGATTTCTACCAAGTAAATATACTATTACTCCGAATGGTCCCATTAACACCAATGATCGTGAACATATAATATTATCATTTCTATGATCTTTACTATCTATCCACACCCATATGCCGGAAATTATCCATACAATAATCAACCATATCATATGCCTCACCTCTTTATCTGATTTGTTAGTATCTATATTTATAATATTAGCAAATATCAATCTTATATGCAATAAAAATTAGATTTATTTTTATTTATCAAATAATAAAAGCCATTTTCTATTTACTTATCCATCTTTTATAGTTTTTTACTTTTTTTAATACAAAACTTTTTTCTGGCTACTTTCTAGTGGTTGATTATATTCTGTACAATTACATATTATTCTGACCATATTATAGCCCCATCAAACCCATAACCATCATTAGCCAAATAAATCTCATGGGTATCCCCTTTTGAATCTTTCCATTTTATTTTTTCACTAGGAATCCCACATGGTAAATATGTTTCAATATATACTGCTTGATTTCTTACCTCTTCTAACTCGTCGATGACTCTTACTTCATCTAGTTTATCAGTTTCGTCATTCCATTTAAGCTCTATTAATTGAAAGTCATAAATACTACCAATAACTTCTGCTTTAAAATGTTCTCCTTCACCTAATCCTTTAATCTGTATTTTTTCATAACTCTCAACCATTTGATTAACATTATTACCTATGATTGATATAGGTTGTGATGCAATATCGGTTTTATCAAAGATATATCTAATCTCTTTTTCATCAACAGTAATTATTCTTAATTCCTCGTTAGTAGGTAAAACTCCATCTACATCTTCTTGGTTTTTGATATTTTCCAACTGTTTGTTTAAATCAACGATTTGTTCTTCTAATTCCTCTATTTTTATTTTTGCATTATTTAATTCCTTTACAACTTCTTCATTTTCTATAGTAACAATTTGTTTTTCAACTACTTGTGATGTTACTTTGTCATGGGAAATACCTTGATTATCCTTACATCCCGTTAACATAACTACAAAAATCAAACCTAGCATAAAAACATGTTTCTTCATTTTATTTACCTCTCATCTTTAGATATTCTAATACTCATATAATACTATCAGATAATCTAATTATAATCAATAAATAAGACTTTGCTTTTTAGCAAAGTCCTATACAATTAAATATTTAACTACATTACTCTAAATAACTTAGTTCTCTTATAATTTAATATATAAATACATGTCTTTCATATGGAATAGGCATTATTAGTGTTCCATAAAAAACTTCTCTGCTAGAAAAATCATATCCACTTATTGTCTCATGTTTATAACCATCTTCATATTCACGTAATACTCTTTTAACCTCTGGAATCTGATAATAGTCATCCTCATAATGATGAGGTGGACAAGTTACATGATATCTATACACTCTTCCATCTTCTAACTGAACTGTAATATCAAACTCATACATATGATAGGGATCTTCATCTGGATAAGGTGGTGGAGTAGTAACGTTAGTATAAGTCACTTTAGTTTTTTTGTCATAGACTCTAAAAGGAACATAATCTGATACAACATCATATATATCTTGGCAAAAACCTGCATAAATATTACAATATCTAGCACTTGCTGGAGCGTCTTCAGGGAATACATATGTAGTACCCTTTGATATAGAATATGATGCACTCTCTGCATTATGAGTTTGTAAAGTAGTGCTCATGGATGAACTAATCCCTTTTTCTGCTGATTGAAAACTTGAAGATGATGTACTGCTTGAACTCCAATCTACAGAACTGCTTCTTGTCGCTGTATAGCTTTCAGTAACTGATTTTGTTTGCCCTCTATATAGATTTAAAATAAATTGTGATTGTTGTAAAGTAAGATCTGTAGATTTACGTTTTATATATCTTATTCTATATTTATACTTGTTACCGTTACTATCAGTCATATCTTCATAACCTGCACTAGAATTCTCATCATAGTTATTACCAATATAAACAGGCTCCTCATCTTCCGTTAAAAGGTTTATAGGAACCATTTTAACATCTACATTACTAGAATTAGCACTTACAGGTAATGTAAAAGTTGTTAATATGATTATTAAAATAATAGCATACAATTTTTTCATTATACCATTCCTCCATAAATAATATTTTTTTATACCTCAAAATCAAATAACCTAAATAAAAGTATATCTTAACTAGATATATACAAAGATATTTTTTCATTATGATTGATATTTATAATGTATTTATACAATGAAACTTGTCCTACATTTCTATCATTTTTTGTATTTATCATATGTACTTTTATGGGTATTTTTAGATAAAGATTTAGATTCGTATTATTGTAACAGATGAGTTTTCATTGACAGGTAATTAAAAAGAAGTTCATATAAGCTATATTCATAGCCAAAACTTTTTTATTCAATCCCCCCATTCTTTTAATTGTCTTTAGTTAATAACAATTAATTATTTTGTAATTAATTATATCATATTAATTCTATATATTCAATAATTCTTATAATAATATTTAATCCAACTTTTTTTAATTATTCGATATATTTATCTAAAGCATAACAAATATTGACACACATAAAAAGCAACCAAAATGGCTGCTCTTTTATTTAAAAGTATATATTTTAATAATAAAGTCATCTATTAAATTTTATTAGAATTATTATCAAGATATTCTTTTCTATTATTATCAATGTATATATCCAACGCTTTTATACCTCTTTTTGCCAGTTTTATCAATAATACTAGTAAGTATATTGAAAGTGCAAACAATCCAATATAAATAATTATTGTGATGATGTGTAAAATGATTTGAGACACCATAGCCCCACTAGGACTTATTATGTAATTTTGATTGTGCATAATTATAATCTCCCTTATTTTTAATTTTATGGTATGTATTGGTTTAAATTAATAATCAATAATGCAACAAAATTACTTTATAAATGTTTTACCAAAATATTCAGTCATTATTCGTTATAATAAAATACGTACTCAACTAATATTGATTATTATAACTATATTTTACAATATCATCTATTATAATACAAATATATTTCAGTATTAACTACACCTGATTTTAAAACTGATTTACAATATATTGTTAATTTCATTGTGTGAAATATAATATTGAGTGGTAAGTAGATTAGATTGAGAATTATAAAAGATACTATACATAAGGGTAAGATAAATATAGGGGTTTGTAAACATTATTATTAAACACATGGGCAATTTTCATTTACCCTGTATTTTTATAGTCCGGACTAAGTAGCATAAAACCTTACAACAACTAAGTACTATCATTATTGCAACAGCGCTGTCAGGTACATTTTACCATAAAAAAGTATCTATGGGTTTCTGACTATGATTATTATAATCAACATTATGCAAATATTTAATCTTCAACTAATAATTCGCTTACTTTAACATCTAAAGCTTTTGCTATTTTCTCTAATGTTTCAATTGTAGGTGATTCTTTATAATTTTCTAATTTGGATATTGTTGCTTTGGATATTCCAGCTTTTTTGGCTAACTGTGATTTGTTGTAATTCCTGATTTCTCTAATTTCTCTAATTCTAAATAACATATGTCCCACCACGCAAGTCTTTTAACTATACTTTACATCAGAGATATAGATATTTCACTAGGTAAATACTGGAAAACTATTTATTACTTCAAACTCTTTTTTTACTTTGACTACACTTGGATTCAATAAATATGTAATCTATTATAGCATACAGATTCAATCTATACTAACAATAATTTTATAGGGACTGTCCTAAAATACATTTTATTTCAAAATCCAATAAAATATATAGACAGCCCCTAATCCATACTTAATTTAACACTATTTACTTACAATATACTCTATAAGCTTTCTACATTCTTCACTACCCGCTTCTCCTTCAAATGCATTCTTAAATAGTATATATCCTTCTTCGTCATTCTCCTGTAACCATCTCAATGCATTCTTGACTCCTAGAAACCATTTTCCTTGTAGTTCAAAATATATTTCTAACGATTCTTTTATCATCCAGTGATGTCTATACAAACCTTCTACATCACCTTTTTTTGTTCTTCTGAACATCTTGAGCAGCCAATCTCTATTAAACTGTTTTTTTCCTTCATCTAGCTGGGCTGGTCCATCATCATATACTTCTTGTATCTTATTAATAAAATCTTGTGCCATCCCTTTATCATCTAATAATATTCTGTTATTTAGTATATGGAGATAATTTTCTGGTTCCTTCATCTGTTTTGTATCGTATATCCAAACATCCAACTGCTTTCCATTAAATACCTGAGTATCATTACAGCTTGCTATACCATCTCCGAAACAGATAATATCTATATCGCTCTCTTCAGTAAAATCTCCTCTTGCATATGAACCGTATAAAATAATAATATGACATTTATATTTTTCTTTTAGATAATCTTTTAATTCCGATAATAATTTATTCATATAAAGCTCCTTCAAATTTCAATATTAACAAATCTAAAATGCCCTATGATGTTATTACCATCACTCCATTTTAACAATCTATCCTCTTCTTTTGGATAATTATAGGCATTGTGTATAACATACGGTATACCATCTTTCCTTCTCTTATTAGATATGATTGCAATATGGTCTGGATGAGATAAAATCACAATATCTCCTCCCTGCCACTGAGTAAGATTATTCTTATCATATGGAATAACTTCTATAGGTAGATTAGTCATGTATTTCTTCATGAAAACATATTGATTCTTTACCCTTCTAAAATCAATATTAGTATCAATCTTATCAATTCTTGGATAATCATCAGGATTTAGTTCTATATCTTTATCCATGTTATCTTTCAAGATATAACCTGCATTATCAAGAGCTCTCCATATTACATCGGTACACACTCCTTCATCTTGGGGAGGATATCCTCCTGCATAATAACCACTTTTATATTTTGTATGATTCTTAACCTCTTTTTTAGCACCTTCAATTATATCTGCTTGATCGTTTAATCCATCTTTGTCCAAATCATTTACACAGCTTATAGTCTCTATATTTATTGACGGTCTAAAAACATAAAACACATCATCATGTTTATATTTATTATAAATCCCAAAAGTAATAAGTATTATAACTCCTATTCCTATTAATTTTATACCCTTTTTCAATATTTAATCACCTTCTACTTATAAATCAAGATGGCTTGTCTCCCCATATCTTCCCAGCCGTTCTTGAAATCTTTTCTTGGCTTCTTCCTCAACATATTCTTGGACGGGTCATTAAAGTAAACGTATTTATCATCATACCCTATGACAAGTACTGAATGTGATGTATAACTTATTTCCATGATACCATTAGGGGTCACCCACTGTTGTATAGATGACATTGGCACTTTATTATATATATTAGGCGAGCTTACCCATACTGGTTTACCTGTTCCAACATAATATAAGACATCTTCAAAATTGCTTCCAGATATATTAAGAATATCAGGAGAGTATCTCTCAGCTAGTTCCACTATTGGTTCATTGTAAACAGAATATCCTTTATTGGCTACATTAGCTATATCACCAACAAATCCTGAATGTGGATCTCCAAAATTAATCATACCATCAACAATTGTATATTTTGTGCTATCTTTAATTACTTCATTGGCTAACTGCATCTTATCCAACTTATCAGTCCTATAATGATTAAGCAACATAGCAAGACTGGTTACTTCACATCCTCTAGGCAACTCTGGTTTTTGTGGAATAACAGGTATACCTTGTATCTTCATTGAACTTCTAAAGTCATTTTGATACATTATCTTGTTATTATCCCTATCCGATTTTAAAATATAAGAATTATATCCATACTCTTTTTTTGCATTTAATGCTTGAGTCATATTGTCATAAACAGCTTTTATCTTACCTTGATTAATTAATTGGTAATGCTCATCTATGGAAGCAGGATTATATTTTATTCTTTTATTGCCTTGATATATATTCTTAATGGTATTTTTCTTCTCAACTTCATCGCATTCTATAAAATTATCGCTATTAATTGTAATTATATCATATCCTAGGGGTGATTCTATTGTATCTATTATGTAAGTTATTTCCTTATCCTTGGTATTCAAAACAAATTCTTCTTGTTTAACTGTTTGAGTTTTTACTTTTGAATATCTAGGATTAGCATTGATTCTTTTAACTTTTTTTACCGTAGTCAATTTAATCCCATTTATTGAGATTTCCACATTGGAATAAAAAGTACCTTTGGTTGGTATACATTCTTGAATAACTTTACCTGTGGAATCCAATACTTGAACTTTATTATAGTAATAGCTAACTTCTCCATTTAATTTTTCTATAGTCTCATGTACGTCATAATAACCTATAATTATATAATCCTTATAATTGCCTATGAGATTATTATTATATGTACCATCATTTATGTTTACCTCTTCTGCTGAACTGCCATTTATAATTATACCTTTAACATTTTTGTTTAATTTTATGTTACTATTTTCATTCCAGAAGATTGCTTTTCTATCTCTTGTAATAGTAATATTATCTTTATTAAATGGAATATCATCCGTTATATTAACAACACTTCTATTAGCAAAATTGAATTGATATAGCCCTCCATCTAAAATAGTATACATTAGATTATTGCCTTTTGGTCTATAAATATAACTATTTATATAATAATCCATCTTATCAAATCCATAAGGTAAATTGACAAAACCTAAGTTTTCATTATTTCCTAGGTAATAATTAAATTCATATAATGAGATTCCATTATCACCTTGATATTTTCCTGTATTCATATACCCATATACAATATAATTAATATTACCTTCATCATCTAGGCTGTTAATCTTTATTTTATGAGCATTATAATTATCTACTATATAATCACTATCTAATTTATCAAAACCAAATACTTTAGTTAGTTTGTTTGTTGTATTATCAAAAAGCCATAGTTGATTATTTTTTACAAAGGAATAAAATCTCATATTATCAGATTGCTCTTTGGAAGATATGATATCATTATCTCCAGTACCGACTATTATTTGTTTACTAGCTTTGTCAAAATAAGGATCAGTTTTAGTATATCCTTTTCTTTCAAAAGAATTTATTCTTGGCTGTTCTCTACCTGCAATTTCATACTTTTCAACGAAATCCCAATACTCAAATTCATGATTTGCTCTTACTGCTATTGTATAAGATAATTCTACCTGATAGATGCTGTTATTATTATCAATATTAGTTATACGGATTAGTGGTTCATTCATCTTTACAATATCCTTTTCATAATCCCATATAATACTATCTAATGGTGAATTATTGTTGACATAGTTAAATGAACCGGATTCTGATGTGCCTGTTCCAGTTACTAAACTACTTACCATTTTTTTATTCTTGTCAAAAGTGGCATTATGAAACTTCATAACTTTTTTATTAATCTCATCAATTATTTTATTATCTTCCAAATAAAAATGTTGATAGTATTTTAAGGATGTTTTACCTCTGTCATTATAATTTATATTTAAAACATAAGGATAATCCTTTTTATCTAACTTAGGAATAATTAAGTTAGCAATAGTATGATCATCTTTGATAATAATGTTTCTCTTATTGATATTTGATTTAATCACAGATCTACCCGTAAGGGTATCAATAATTTCATAAGTTATTTTAGCCGTTTTTGAAGTACTAGTCATATACAATTCTATTACCTGGTCAGAATTAAAATTCGTATAACAATCACCTGTAAGCATATCCATCTTATCTACATATGGATACATTACATTATATAGTATATTATCCTTTTTAATTATCATAATAGGAGATGTATCCAATCCCTTTGAAATAGTTGGTATCATATCTTCTTTATTTCTTATATATGTAAATGAAACCAGCATAGATATTAACAAAATCAATAATACTAATCTGAAACCTAGTTTTTTCACGTAATCACATCCTTGCAGCCCTCTTGAAATTATATATTTAATAAGTAGCATATACTCTTATATAAAAGTTATCAGAGGCAACTACAAATGTCAATTATAATGGCATTTTTTTCTACAATTTTAGTTAAATAAGACTATTATTCTTATGTCTTTACTATTATATACCTGATAAAAATTATATTTTTAATATTTGACGAATCACAATTACATAATTACAATTAAACTAGATAGATTTATAATTAAGTCAAATTTGGGGAGGTAAAAACTTATGGTCAAAAAAACACCAAAAACTGATATTTGGTGGAAAAATGGGGTCATCTATCAAATCTATCCTAGAAGTTTTATGGATAGTAATGGTGATGGTATAGGCGATATCAAAGGTATAACAGGAAAACTTGATTATCTCAATGATGGCACAGAAAACTCTCTAGGTATAGACGCTATATGGCTGTCACCAATATATCCTTCTCCTATGAAAGACTTTGGATATGACATTAGTGATTACATGGATATTGATTCAATGTTTGGATGTCTAGATGATTTTAAAGTCCTTCTGCAAGAGGCGCATAAACGTAACATACGAATTATTATGGACCTGGTAATTAATCACTCATCCGATGAACATCCTTGGTTTATTGAATCCCGCCAAAGCAAAGATAGTCCAAAAAGAGACTGGTATCTTTGGCAGCCAGCTGATAAAAAACGACCTAACAACTGGATATCATACTTTGAACTACATAATGCCTGGTGGCTTGATAAAACAACCAATGAATATTATCTAGGTACATTTACTAAAAACCAACCAGAAGTCAATTGGAGAAACAAAGACCTGAAAAAAGCTATGTATGATGTAATAAAATATTGGTTTGATATGGGTATTGATGGATTTCGGATGGATGTAGTCAATTGGTACATAAAAGATGAGAACCTAAGGAATAATCCATGGAAAATATCTTTTTCTCCTCCTTCATTACAAAAACATATATATGATAGAAATCAACCGGAAAGTCATCAGATATGTAAAGAGATTAGAGATATCGCTGATACATACAAAGATAAAGTCCTTATTGGAGAAATCTATACCAATGATGTAAAAGAAGCAGTATCCTATCACGGTTCTAATAATGATGAACTGCATATGGCTTTCAACTTTAACTTCTTATTCCAGAAATGGAGCGCAAAATCATTCTATAATAGTATAATGAATTGGTATAATCTATTGCCAACTGATTCATGGCCAAATTTTACTCTTAGCAATCATGACCAGCCAAGACATTATTATCGTTACAAAAAAGGTAATGACTCTGATGCAAGAGCCAAAGTAGCTGCTGCTATGTTACTCACCCTGAAAGGCACTCCTTTTATATATTATGGTGAAGAAATAGGGATGACCTGTGAGAAAATACCTAAAAATTCATTGAAAGATCCTCTAGGTATTAAGGGATGGCCTATAATCAGGGGCAGAGATGCAGAAAGAACACCTATGCAGTGGGATGATACTGATAATGCAGGTTTCTCCAATAATACTCCTTGGCTTCCTGTCAATAAAGACTATACAAATAAAAATGTTGCAAATCAGAAGAATGACCCTGACTCATTATTATCTTTTTATCGCTCAATAATATGGCTTAGAAAAAGAATCCCTTGTCTATCAAATGGTGATATAGAATTCCTGATACCAGAGCCAAATAAAATTCTTGTCTATAAAAGAATTTATAAACAAGAACAATGTATAATAATACTTAATTTTTCTAGTAAAACTATCCCTTGTCCAATTAATACAGCTAAGAATTATAATGTTTTGCTTAGTACCCACAGAAAAAAAGACCGCTCTATCAAACTAGAGAATCTCAAACTTAATCCCTATGAAATAATTATAGCTGAACAAGAAAATACTTGAAATGAACTTGACTTAAAATATGATTTCTATAAATAGAGATATAGCAAAATTCTATCTATATAATCCTTATATGTGTTTGGAAGGGGTGAGTTATCGGGATTAAAGATAGAATTCTGCTATAAACCTACTTCTTTAACCTAAAGCCACATCTAATGTCATCATTACTGCAAATCCAATCAAAGTACCTATAGTTGCTATGTCGGAATGTTTTTCGTATTGTGACTCAGGTATTAATTCTTCTACAACTACATATATCATAGCTCCTGCCGCAAAAGCTAAAGCATATGGTAAAATAGGTTTCATAACTATGACTGCCAAAGCACCTAGAACACCTGCTATAGGTTCCACAACACCAGAGGCTTGACCATAGAAGAAGCTTTTTCTTCTTGATACTCCTTCTCTCCTAAGAGGTATAGAAACAGCAGCCCCTTCTGGAAAATTCTGAATACCAATACCAATAGCTAGTGCTACTGCCCCTGCAATGGTTGCAGATGGTAAGTTTGCAGCTACTGCTCCAAAAGCAACTCCTACAGCTAACCCTTCTGGTATATTATGAAGAGTAATCGCAAGAACTAGTAGTATACTCCTCTGCCAGCTGGTCTTAATACCCTCTGCATTATCAGTGGAAGCTCCTCTATGTAGATGAGGCATTATCTTGTCTACTATACCTAGAAAAGCTCCACCTGCCAAAAATCCTACCAAAGCTGGAATGAATGAAGGTATAGAAGAAGATTCTTCTGTCATTTCAATAGCTGGTGCTAATAACGACCAAAAACTTGCTGCTATCATAACACCTGCAGCAAAACCTAACATACCATCAAGAACTTTTTTATTTATTGTCTTGAAAAAGAATACAAGCGATGCACCTAAAGCAGTTAAAAGCCATGTAAATAATGTTCCTATCAGAGCTTGTATTACTGGATCCAGACTTAAAAACCAATTAACCATATTATCCCTCTTTTCCCTTGTATACTATATCAAGCATTCAATTAATAATCATTATTTGTTGATTAATATTATTATATCATATTTCCTACAATATGCAATACTATTTCATATGCTCAAAAAAGTTCCCTATAAGATTAAAAAGGGTATTCAAAAAAAATTACCCTTTTCAAATACCCTTTTTTATCATATATAATATTCGTCATCATCTATATTCTTCAACCATTGATTTTTGTTAATTCTTTTTGGTTTTACCTTTGGTTTACGATGATTATCTTTTATTTCTTTTGTCTTACCTTTAGTTTTATTATTATGCTTTTTTATCCTCTGTTCTTTATCAAGCTCTTTTACTACCTCTTTTCTAGGCATCTCTTTTCTTTCCTCCATTGATAATATATTGATCTTGTTAAAAAATCATTATACCTTTATATCTATAAAATCCCCCCAAATATATATTTTTATAAATAATTATAAATGCTATCATCTAATGTTCAGGAATTTTAATTCTATATATATTATTATACTATCTAACAAGAGATTTTCATAGTAGAAAATAATACATAATTAAAAATTCTGATAGCTTTATAAATTATTATTAAATGAATTTATTGAAATCGGTTATTTTTTCTTCGAACAGAGTCATTCTTCTATCTAATTTATCGACTTTCTCTTGTAACTTCTTTATTCTTTTGTCAACACTAAGGTTAGAATCCGGAACTATATCCTCAATGTTTTTGATACCAAAATATTGTAGACACCCCAGCAAGATTTTATCTGCCACGTCATCAATAAAATCTTCATCCTTCATCCAATCCACTTGTTCTTTCAGATCCATAAAACTTGAGTCAATCAGTATTCCCTGCATATTCAAGTGTTTCAGAACATAGTTGTTAGAAGCCTTTATAACTCCACTAATATTATCAAATTGATTTTTGATCAAATTAGCCAAATTCCTGCTTTCAGTATCATCATTCAAATATAAGATTTTCAGACTATTATCAGTATCATCCCAGTTACAAGCCTTAGGGTCATATTGCAAAGCTATGTAAACAGATACCCTATCACCTGAGATATCGTCGTATTTGTTTAAATATGTAGTATAATTCACATTAGCTCTATTTATTCGTATTTCCAATGACATATCATATTCTTCAGGAGCAACATCCAACACTATCAAATTCAGATTTTTAGCTTTTTCAATAAATTTATTCATTATATCATTATTAAATTTCCTACGTTTGATATACTTGTCATCCTTCACTATGGGTAATGCCATTCCATCAGAACCATAAATCTGTTGACTATAGCCTGCATCAACAATTACCAAAGGAAGATATCCCAACTTATCCTTTAATTTCATACCAAAACCATCCATATATTCTTATTACTAGTATATGCATGTAAATAAAATTATACATATTATTTTATCAAATAACTTTATATTTTATTCAAATAAATATTTATGGACAGAATATCTTAATATAGTAGATATTCTGCCCATAAACATAAATGATGATTAACTGATAGCTTCAAATTGAGCCATATAAAGATTATAGTATATACCCTCTTGATTCATTAATTCATCATGGTTACCACTTTCAAGTATATTCCCTTTATCAACAACAAATATTCTATTTGCCTTCTGGATAGTTGATAATCTATGAGCAATAACAAAAGAGGTTCTGTTCTTAAGTAATTCCTCAATGCCTTTTTGTACTAATCTTTCCGTATGTGTATCTATACTTGAAGTTGCCTCATCAAGTATAAGAATCTTAGGTTTAGATAACATGATTCTAGCAAAAGCAATCAATTGTCTTTGTCCTACTGATAATTTTGTACCTCGTTCATTAACTGCTGTATCATATCCTTTTTCAAGTTTCATAATGAATTCATGAGCATGAACAGCTTTAGCTGATTCTATTATCTCTTCGTCTGTAGCATCAAGTTTACCATATCTTATATTATCCTTGATTGTTCCAGTAAATAAGAATGTATCCTGTGTCATGATACCCATTTGACTTCTCAGACTTTCAATAGATACGTCTCTAATATCTATACCATCTATTTTAACTGTTCCTTCATTAACATCGTAGAATCTGCTTAATAAATTGACTATAGTGGTTTTACCTGCACCAGTAGGTCCAACTAACGCTATTGTCTCACCTTCTTTAATATTGAAAGAAACATCCTCTAACACTTTGACCTTCTCATCATATCCAAATGTAATATTATCAAATGTAACATTTCCTTTTATGGAAGGCATTTTTTTTGCATTCCTTATATCCTTAATATCAGGTTTAGTATCTAAGATCTCAAAAATCCTTTCAGCCCCTGCTATATTAGTTATCAGCTGGTTATAAAAGTTACTTAGATTCATTATAGGCTGCCAGAACATACCAACATAAGTAGTAAAAGCAATCAATGTACCAACTGTTATTTCATTCTTAGAAGATAAATTTACACCTATCAAAAAAACCATGATTGTACCGATACCCCAAGATATTTCAACCATAGGCCAGAATATATCATTGAGCCTTACAGCATTTATAAATGACCTTTTGTGTTCACTTAATAATTCCCTAAAAGTCTTACTTGTATATTGCTCAGCTGTAAAACTCTGAACTACACGTATACCAGAAAAGTTTTCATGGGTATACGCATTCATGTTGGAATTTTTCTTCCTGAATATCTGCCATCTTCTATGTGCTCTTACCTGTACAAAATACATACCAAATACTAATAATGGTAATAAAGCTAACGCACCTAAGGCAAGTTTCACATTGAGTACAAACATGATTATTAGTACAACTATCAATGTTACAAAATCAGGTATTAGTGAAATGACACTGTTTGTCAAAACACTTTTCAATGAGTTAACATCTCCTATGACTCTTGCTAATACCTTACCTACAGGTCTATTATCAAAAAAGTTGAAGGATAATTTTTGAAGATGTTCATATAATTCCTGTCGTATTTCCATTAGTACCCTATTGGAAACCTTTGACATTATTACAATCCTTTTCTTCATACAATATCTACTGATCAAATTCATTATTATTGCAATTATTCCTATAACATATAACCCTTTAGCATTAAACTTTTTAATGTAATCATCAATAGCAATCTTCATCAATATAGGATTCAATACGTTTACTGTGATTATTAAACCCATGATTATTAATACATGAATAATCTCTTTTTTATATTTCTTCATGTAGCTGAACAATCTTAGTATTGTTACTTTTTTCAATTCCTCTTTTGATTGTTCATCTTCTCTAAAGTTATTTACTGCCATATTAACACCTCCGAATATTTTCTACATGTTTATCAGCCATAAATTTTTATACCGCATATCCTTCATATTGTTCTTTTAAGGTGTCGTAGTAACGGCCTTTCATTTTGATAAGAGAATCATGATTACCTCTCTCCACTATCTTTCCATCTTCAAGTATAATAATCTCATCTGCATTTTTTACTGCTGAGATTCTATGAGCAACTATTATCTTAGTAATATCATCTTTCTTATCAATTTCTTTTTGAATTCTGTGTTCTGTTTTCATATCAAGAGCTGATGTGGAATCATCAAATATAATTATTTTACATTCTTTGGCTAAAGCTCTTGCTATACTGATTCTTTGTTTCTGTCCACCCGATAAACCAATACCTCTTTCACCTATGACTGTATCATATCCATCTTCCATATGCTCAATGAAATCATCTGCTTTTGCACTTTGTGCAGAATTGATTATTACATCATTTGCTAATAACTCACCATACCCGAAACTAATATTCTCTTTTATGGTATCTGAGAACAAAAACACATCCTGCATAACCACAGAGATATTCTCACGCAAGTTAGCCAACTCAATATCATTTATTCTTTCGTTATCTATTAATATCTCTCCATCTGTTGTATCGTAGAATCTTTCTAGAAGATTGATTATAGATGTTTTTCCTGAACCAGTAGCACCCATGATAGCAAGGGTTTTACTTGGGAGAATCTTGAAATTGATATCATCTAGAACCTTTTTTCCATCTAGTTCAAGTGATACATTGTTAAATTCAACTTTCCCTTTTGGTTCATCTAACTTAGCAGGTTTATTGGCATTCTTGATTTCTGGTTCTTCAACAAATATTTTATCTATCTTCTTAGCTGAAGCTTTTGCTTCTGCCATTAGATTACTAAGAAATCCAAACGACCTCATTGGCCAGATTACCATATTCATATAACCAGTGAATTTTACCAAAGTACCCACTGTCAAATCCTCACCAATTACCATTGAACCACCAAATACGATAACTAGTATTGGCAATATATTAGTCAGCATCTCAATACTAGGAAAAAATCTTGACCATATTCTTGCTTGTTCCATGTTCAATTTGTAATAACCTTCGTTATGTGCTAAAAATTTCTTTATTTCATGTCTTTCCCTAGCAAATGCCTTAACTAATCTTATACCAGCTATATTCTCTTGAGCTGTTGTATTAAGGGTAGCATTTTGTTCACTGATCTTCTCATATGTAGCCCCTATCTTTTTCTCTAACATAATTGCCATATAAGCAATAAAAGGTAGTGTTAAAAACGCTAGCACTGATAATTTAGCACTTATTCTAAACATAAATATTGTTGCAATAACAAAATATATTATTATCTCTATAAATAGCATGAGTCCAAAACTAATACCTTCCCAGACTCTATCAGCATCATCTTTGATCCTTGACATTAATTCCCCTGTATTCTTCCTATCAAAAAATCCAAGTGAAAGGCTTTGAATATGATCAAACAGATCTTGTCTCAGCCCACATATAATGTTTGATCCTGCAAAATCGAACATTATCTCTTTTATATATCCCAGTACAGCCCTACCTAGAGTAATACCGATAAGTGCAGTTATCAGACCTTTGAATATACTTATATTTCCACCCTCAATGACATCATCAATTATTGTTCCTGTTATCATAGGTGTAAACAAGTCTAAAACTATACTACTCAATAAAGCAATACTTCCGAAGAAATATAAATACCAATATTTCCTCATATAATGCAAAACTCTCTTCATATTAATCCTCCTTACAAGCCTCAAAATAATAGATTAGAATATAAAAAAACCATGGCATAATTATCCCATGGTCAATTAATATAAAATATCAAAAAAGCCATAGGCACATAACCCATGGCTCACTTATCATATAAATAGATAAAATTCTAATCTACTATCTGAGGCAGGGTCATCTCATATTTATCAAAGTTATTACTATTGATTAATTGATTTTTCATGTCTTTAACTATTCTTATTTTATTTAACATAACTCTACCTCCTTTTTTAATATTTATTAATAATAATTCTTTTATAATATTACACAAATATTATTATTTTGTCAAACACTTTTTTAATAATATTATATTCATCAATAGTCCAAATATTACTTTTGGACCGAAAAAAAGCACCTGTATAAGGTGCTTTTTTAATATATGTTATGTAATTAGAGTATAAATATACATCTAATTACTCATATTGCTAGGAATTAGTTATTATCAGTAGTAGTATCTTCTGCATCATCTGTAGTTGCATTATCTTCTGAAGTTTTGTCATCAGAATTATCATCTTTTGATGTATCATCAGTTGTAGCATCGTCTTTAGATGAATCATCAGTTGTAGTCTCATCTGATTTATCTGTATCAGTAGTACTATCTTCTTCAACAGCATTTCTTGATTGTCTTACTTCAATAGCCTTTACAACTTCTTCGTTTTCTTCTACTGTATAATCTTTTTCCCATTCTTTGTATTTAGCATCAAATGCTTGATACTTTAACTGTTCTATCGCAGAATCTTTAATTTTTTGTTCTTGATCTTTAAGAGCTTGGATATCTTCTTCTGTTGGTTCAATAATTTCTTCTAATTTAATAATGTGATATCCAAATGATGTTTCTACAAGTTCAGTAACATCTCCTGGTTCCATGCCAAATGATGCTTCAGTGAACTCTGGAGCAAAATTAGAACCTCTACCAAATGTATACTCTCCACCCTTATCTTTTGAACCTGGGTCTTCTGAGTATTCTTTAACTAAAGCTTCAAAATCTTCTCCTGCTTTAACTTTAGCTAAAACTTCTTCTGCTTTTGCTTTAACTTCTGCCTTTTTGTCATCAGGTAATGGTTGATTTGCATCATCTAAAGTTTTTAATAATATATGTCTTACTCTTACTTGTTTAGCATAATAGTCATATCCGTTTTCTTGATATCCTTTATACTCTGGACTTTGGTCTAATAAAGTATTTAATTCTTCTTCATTAGCTTCATAATCTTTCATTTCTTGTTCAAATAACGCCCCAGTCAATGTTTGTTGCTCAAGAAGTTTTTTAACAACGTCTAGAGTAATTTCATCTTCTGCCATCTTTTCTTTACCGAATTGTTCTTCATATTTTTTTAAGAACTCTTCAGCTGATTTTTCGTTATTCTTAGCATCTTCATCAGATATTTCTACACCTTTTTCTTTTGCTACTAAAGCTAGTATATTAGAACTCTTTGCAGAGAATATGGCATTTTCTTTTGCTATATCAACTACTGTCTTACCCTCTTCTACTTGTTGGTCCCATACATCAGGTCCAAACATGCCTTCATATTGAGCTTCTATTTGCCTTAATCGTAAATTAACTTCTCCTAGATTAATATTATGTTCACCATTTATTGTCGCTACTACTTTTGTTTCTGTGTCCTTATCTTCAGTAGCTTTACCTTTGCTACAACCTGCGAACATAACTGTTGCCATTGCAAGCACTAAACATACTGAAATAAGCTTGTTGACTTTCTTCATTATTATTGCCACTCCTTTTATTTTCTTTAGTGAAATAAAAATATAAAATTATAAATTAACAATATATAACATATATTTCAATCTCTAGGCTTATTATATTTTAAATGATTTTCATAATAAAATCAAATTAAAATTAATTGGAAAATAATTTCTTATCTTTTACAAATTTTTTATTATCGTGTTTCTTTCTTTCTAGTATCAACAATTCAACTTCGTTTGTCTGACTAAGAACGTTGTTCTCAATATCTTTTGTTAACAATCTACGAAGTTTGCTTCTCATGGTTTGACCTAAAACTAATCTAGTTATTTGCATTGATTTAATAAATTCCACTATTTTACTTGGTACATCTTTACCGCTTAAGAAATGGACTTCTCCACCTAACAGCTTTCCATACTCAAATAATTCTTCCAATAATTCTATAGATTCTTCATTCTTGAATATACTCATCCCTTTTTCAACATGTAGTATATGAAGCTCTCCATTTATCTCATTTGCGATTTCTGCACCTTTTCTTATTAATCTTTTTGAGTTCTTCTGTATAGTTATACACACTAGTACTTTTTCCACGTCTTGACTCATATACAAGCCCCCTTAATTACTCTTAAGGTAATATTTCAATTAAATGATTTACCTTAAGTACAGTGCCATTATAACATGTAATAAAATGTTATTCTACAAGTTAAAGAAAACTTCAATAATTGTTAACAAATTATTCATTATTGTTTATATTTACTTAGTAATTATTAAAAGTAGATTAAGACTTTATCAAAAAAGTACACCTATTTCTTGGTTTTCTATATAAAATAATAAAAAGAACTACAATTAAGTAGTTCTCATTGATTATCATTATAATGGCCCATTATCCTACCATAAACAGCTGATTTACTGTCATGCTTATATTTCATAGGAAATAATTTGCACATTCTGTCCATTAACTCTTTATAAAACAACTCTTCTGCATGTTCACTATTAAAATCGTTATTTTTTCTATTGAACCAATTTTTGTATTTTACTTCTTCAGATGATTTCAATTCTGACTCAATCTCTTTAACATCTTTCCATTGGCCAGTATTTAATATTTTTTCAATACTACTTTCAAGAGCAAAAACATCCGAATCCTTACATTTCACAAACTGTCACTCCTCGCAAAATTAGTTTTTAATATAAGCTATAAGATGTATTATTGTTTTTTAACTTATATATTAAATTTATTTTATTATTCCCTACTTCATTCATATTTATTACTTGAGGAAATTAAGTTGGTTATGACTCATTTATATTAAATGACCATTTTGTAAGAAAACGTATTACATACTTTGAATCTTATTCAAAAAAGTCAGGATATCTATAATAATATGGTTTTGGATAACATATTGGTTTTCTGTAACATCTTCTTCTAGATCTTCTACATCTTCGTCCATACATTTCATTCACCAGCATGACTTGAATAGTATTTCTTAACCATCTATTAGGCTTCCTGTAGAATCCGCATCTTTTGCTTGAAGGCTCTATTTCACTATCACCTATATTATTATTCTCTATTTTTTCTGTAAATTCCTTTATATCTATTGTATTATCTTTTTCTACTGCTTCGTAGATTTTATCTGTTATCATTTCTATGAACTCTTTTTCTGGATAATCGTCATACATGTAGCTTCCACTATAATCCATCTTATCACATTCTTCATCAATGTAATATTGAATTTTCTTGCATACTTCAGGATACAGGACTCTCATTTTCTTTTTATCCATTTCATCCATACCATTATAATCTTCTACTGGCATTTGGATAGGAACTTGCATATTAGGGTCCATATACATTCCAGAGTCATATTTTTTGTCATAGCCGTTTTTACTATATCGATTTTGGTTATATTTATTCTGATTATATCTGTTGTCATTATATCTATTTTGACTGGAACCATTTTTTCTATACCCATAATTACCGTACCCAAAGGTATCATCTCTTCCATCTGTCACAGAATATGGATTATAATAATATTGGTAAGGGTCTTTATATTTATCCACTTTAAAATCCTCCAATTTATATGTCAATATAAATATATGCTTCTAAAATGGTTTGGTTCTTAAATATATCAATATTTTTTTATATTAGCTCCTATGGAAATAAATTTATCTACTACGTCTTCATATCCTCTTTCAATATACTTTATATCATTTATTACTGTTTTACCCTCTGCACATAATCCAGCTAACAAAAGAGCCATTCCGCCCCTGAGGTCTGAGGCATATACATTAGCTCCCATCAACTCTTTTACTCCTACAACTACACAGCTTCGTCCTTCCACTTTTGCATTTGCCCCCATTTTAATCAGCTCACCCACATGCATGAACCTGTTTTCAAAAATGGTCTCGACTATCACACTAGTTCCTTCTGCTATAGACATCAATGCCATGAAAGGAGCCTGCATATCTGTTGGAAATCCAGGAAATGGAAGTGTTGTTATGTCAACAGCCTTTATTTTACCATTACTTTTTACTCTAATTCTATCATCGCTAGCCTCAACGGTTACATTACTTTCTTCAAGTTTTGCAATAATAGGATTAACGTGATCAAGAATAATATTTTCTATAGTTAAATCACCACCAGTTATTGCTGCTGCTATCATAAATGTACTAGCTTCCATCCTGTCTGGAATTATCTCATGTCTAACACCATGCAGTTTGGATACACCTTCTATAATAATAGTATCAGTTCCAGCACCTTTGATATCAGCCCCCATCTTAAGTAGAAAATTAGCTAAATCTACAATCTCAGGCTCAATGGCTGCATTTTCAATAGTGGTCTTACCTTCTGCCATAACTGCTGCCATCATTATATTCTCTGTTGCACCTACACTAGGAAAATCTAAATATATCTTAGCTCCAATAAGCTTCTTGGCTATTGCTTCAATGTATCCGTGCTCCATGCTTATATGAGCCCCCAAAGCCGTCAATCCTTTTATATGAAGGTCAATAGGTCTATTTCCAATAACACATCCTCCAGGCATACAAATCTTGGTTTTTCCCTTTCTTGATAGCATTGGACCTAACATAAGGACAGATGCTCTTATCTTCTGTCCTATATCTTCACATGTCATATCAGTTGACTTGATATCATCTGCTCTGACATCCAATATTTTATTTTTTTTATCCCAATCAACTTCTACACCTATATTAACTAAAATGTCTTTCATATTTTTCACATCAGTCAGGTCAGGCACGTCTTCTATAAAACAATGCTCATTTGTCAATATAGATGCAGCTATAATTGGTAGAACAGCATTTTTTGAACCACTTATCTTAACATTACCTCTTAGCTTACTGCTTTTCATTATCTCTAATTTATTCAAGTCATCTTATCCTCTCATATAATGCTATAAAAATAATAATCTCTACTACTTACTTATTGATTAAATCTTAATAATCAATTGTTATAACTGGAATAGCAGCATATAAATAGGTCATATCTTCTAATTCATTATATGTCAATGCCAGATCAACATTGATTTTTTCGCCTTCAGTGATTATATGTTCATCAATATATCTGGAATATCCATAAATGCTGTATATGTTTTCTGTTTTGAAACTATCTTTTACCTGACAGCTCATCTTATTTGCAATCTGCTTAACTATCTCTTTTGCCTTAGATTCATCCAACTTACCTTTGTGCTTACTTGTAATAGTGAGATTATCTCTCGCATCCATATTCATTTCTTGGAATATCTCAGTGATTTTGTCTCTGAAATAGAGTATGCTGCCACATTTATCATTCAGAACAATATTTATGACTATATAATTCTCTACCTTTAATCCATTATTAGCCACTTCTTCTATAAGTTCCACTACTTTAATTGTTGTATCTGCTTCTTCTGTTTTCTTATTGATACTATAGACTTTTTTGAATTCTTCAGAGTTATAATCTACATTGTATTCTGGTTCTAATCCCAGCTTATTTACAACTTCTAGAGCAAGCTTTTCCATTTCTGGTTCAGTCATATAACTTTTACTATACTCTCCCCACATATTCAGATCGGTTTCACAGAGTGTAAAATTGACTTCGTTAAAAGTTGTCAGTAATTTTTCTTCACCATTGACAAGCATCTTTTCAACATCATTAGCTACTATTAGTGCAGCAAAAACCAAAATAATACATGTAATTTTCTTTAACATAAAAAATCCCCCAATCTCATACTTTAATATATTAAAAGTATGAACACTTAGGGGGAATTTTATTCAATTTACACCAAGTAATTATTATATATCATAATATTATTTTATCGTATAATTAGTCTGTAATACTCTTGACAAAATAGTCGCACATTGTTGTCTTGTAGCCTTCATATTAGGTTTATATGGATTATAGAAAACATCTATATCCCTAACTATATCAGCTTTTGCCATATTGACAAAGTTCTCATTGCTCCAGTGATTAACTGTAGGCGCTTTGTAACTACTTGATTCATCATGGAATCTAAAAGTCTTATCTATTATTTTCAAGACTTCACCAATAGTTATATCTCCCTTAGGATTACAGAGCCCATTACCATTTCCTGATACAATACCTTTATTAGCTAAAGTCATAATATACTTCCTGCCCCAAAATGCATTATCTACATCTTTAAAGATGGATTCTGATTGGGTATCAATCTCATAATCAGCAGTCGCAGCCAACATGGCAAAAAATTCAGCTCTAACTACATTATTATTAGGCTTGAATGAATTATCTTCATAACCATTGATAATACCTCTATCATATAAATTAAGTATATCAAATTTATTTACTTTATCCTCTGGTAGATCAGTTAGAATATCTTGTTCAGCCTTTTGCATCTTCAAGATGATTCTCACTGGAAAATTTATTCTATCTATAGTCATTTTATTAAACCCTTTTGGAATGTTACTTCCAACTCTATATGTTACTTCCAAAACATTATTATTAGTCAAATAATAACTAATTATTTGTATCTCATCGTTATTATTATCAACATTCCAAGATAATTCTATCTCTCCTTTAGTTTCAGAGTACTGAGTAAAATTGTATATTACTCTACTAGAAACAGCTGACACCATAGTTGTGTTAATAAATAGACTGATTATTATTGTAAATAGTATGACATATTTTTTCATTAAACTGATTCCTCCCCTCTAGACTTTTTTATCACTCAATCTTGGACCATATGCTAAATACTTCTCCATACTTCATACTGTCTTTTGCCCTTATATCATTGGCATTACTGATCAATCCAAGCTTTATTGCTTTTGCAATACTCTCCTTATAAGCACTATTAATAGTCGAATCCTGCTTAAGTTTACTAAGAACATTACTGTCATATTTTATTGATTTGTCATTCTTTATCTCATAAGTCCTAACAAACATATTGAATCCTGCTTCTCTTGACACTGTTGACTTGTCATGAGTACCTGTTTTACTTATTCCAGAATTAGTCAGATGTCTCATAGTATTCTTATCAATATATTTAGCTAGATCAATATTTCTTTCTTCAGTTAATACTCCATACATAATATTCAACATTTGATTTTCAGTAATATTATTATCTGGATTATAATTATCAAGTCCACTTATCTTATATTTACCAGCTATCTCTTTTCTTGCAGCTTCAGACCAGTGAGTTGGAACTGTAGGAGTTACAGTATCCATTTTTTCTTGATCCGTTATATATAATCCAAAAACTCCTAATGAACCTGTGTTAAATGTAACGTTACCAGAGTAAGTATTATATTTACCGTCTATCTCCTGCCACTTATTATGTTTTGAATCTTTTCTATAGGTAATGACTTCTTTTCCATACAAACCATATCTAGGCTTGGCTTTTACGTTAATCATCATTTCTTTATCAGTATACTTTATTTCATTAGTACCTTTATCTGTTGAAATATACATTCCTAGTTTCTGAGGAATACCTACAGAAACCAATGCATCCTCTGGCATAAGTTCAGGTACATAATAATTACTGAATTGGTCTATATTGATACTGATGGTTGGAGATGCTCCGTACTGGGATACTTGCTTATTAATAGTACTTTTCAGTGATTCATATGGCATTTCCAGGGTCATATCACCTGCTTTTACCAGAATCTTGACTTTATGAGCATCAAAAGCTTCAATAACTGTATATGGAATAAGCACCTTTCTCTTAACAATAGGATTATCTTTATACTTGGATACATCTATTTCATAAACATAAGTATTATGCTTAATCAAATTAGTTATAAGTCTTTGATCCACATTGTTATCAGCCAAATTATCTTGTCCAGTTCCAGTACTTCTGAATCTATAAGTTAACTCTTTTTTCTCTTTATCATATACTAGTTCGTAATCCTTACCTGGTAGTATTTCTAGTTCAGGGTCTGTATGACCATCATATTCAGAATTAGAATATTTAGTCAGCACTCTTATAGGATTGGAGAAGCTAAGAGAATCCTTAACTATAAGCTGACCTTTCTCCGGTCCAGTAACGGTTACACGAGTCTTCATTCTTATATAATAGAACCTGTTTCCAATAAGTTTATTTATCTTGACTAAATATTTCTCTAGTATTTCTACATTATCAGGTTTCAGGTCTCCTTCTCCACCAGCTACTTCAATGTAGATTGGGTCAATAAATAATCCGTTATCAGCCACTTCCATCAGATATGTGAACTTTTTCTCTATTGTTGATTTATCGCCTTCTGGCTTAGGTTTATCATCAACATGTAAAAGCCATTCTATACCTATGTAGTCTTCTGTTACACTGTCGGTATAATCATGTTTTTTCATAGATTCACTTGAGGCAACACCTATACCCCTAGGTGGTAATGGATTGGCTATATCTTTTGTAGTTCCTATAGCCACATTACTCCATGGTGATTCATGATTATTTGCTGGCTGAATACTCCTGATCCAGAAATAATACTGGGTGTTAGGGAATAAGTCATCCACAGTTACTTCATAATAGGCTCCATCCGTTGGATAAAGTGGATCTAATGGATCTTCAGGTAATTTATATTCCCATACCTTAGCCCCTTCAACATCTTCAGTAAGTGAGTATCTGATCTCATATTTAAAACTAGTATTATATTTCCATGTTAATGTCATAGTAGTATCTGTATAATCATTTATATAGAGACTAGGTACAGTTGGGTCAGGATTGACTACAGAATCTTCTGGTTTGGTTGCTACAACAATTGGTGTAGGGTAATGAGCCAATACCAAATCTCCAGAATATAATTCCCTATATGGATATAGCATAAACAGATATAGAGTATTTGGTAGTAATGCATCTTGTTTATAGTATTGGTAAGTAGCATCATCTACATCTTTTTCAACTTCAATATCCTGCCATCCTATGGTATTTATTCCATTCTTGTCATCACTGATTAGTTTATTATAATAATCTACAAAGGAGTAATCTGGATCACTCTGTTTTTGAAGATTGATTTCTCTTTGAACTTCAGTGTATGGAATCTTATGGAACTTATATTTAACGTCCGATACACCAAATTGGTCTGCACCCAAATCAATCTTTCTGCTCAATACCTCAAAACTACTGTCTATATTTTTTACATAATTGACGAATCTAGTTATCTCACTTTCATCTTTATAAATAGGAAAATATTCTGCTCCTTCAACATATTTAGTATAGATTTTGGCTGTACCACTATCATTCACTACCCACACTTGATTAGCCCAAGTAGAAAGGGTATCGTATGTTACTGTATCCTTAGCTATAACTTCCCACCATTTTTCTTTCCATTGAATAGCAACTTCTGTTGTAGTTGTATCTTTATCTTTTATTTTCAAAGGTGGTTTTGCAACTGATGGTGGTTCAAAAGAGTCTCCATTATATCCATAGTAAAGGGATACAATAGTTGGTTCTGAAACATTTTCTTCATCACCCCATCTTTTCTTAGCTACTATTTTTATGTAATATAAACTTCCAGGTGTTATTCTTTGTAATTCAGATTTATCTTTATCATAATAGTACTCCAAGTTATATTTAAAACCTACGATTTCATCAGTAGTATTCTTTAATATATTATTAGGAGAACTATCTCCGTACTTTTGATTATCAACTATTTTTCTAGCTCCTGCTAATGATTCCAAATCCCTAGTAACGTATATGTCATAATAAACATCTGTATCTATTATCATATTTCCATATGTAGGTGAACTACTGATTACATCTTTCCTCTTGAAAGCCCCCCATACAAAATTTATGGAATTTCCTGCTTCTACTACATTGAAGGTACGTTTAGCCTCTAATAAATCACTTATATTTTCACTATATGAATCCCCTGGAACCAAGTATTTTTTCTCAAGCTCATTCTTTATTTCATTAATAGGCTTGGTCTTAAGAGTTTCAAGTATTGATTTTGTCATTAAGTTAGGAACTACTGGTTTAGTAGGCTTTATATTCAATGCCAAAGGTACAAATGGAACCTTTTTCGACTGAGGTTCAATTGGTATCTTACTGGTATCTCCTACAGCCTCATATCTAAGCTGTAATTGATATTCCACAGATTGGTTCGGTCTTCTTACTCTATAATATTCCATTGTAGCAGCATCTTTATCAAATATTGCAATGTTACTAGGCTGGTCATTAATATATTCAACTAAGCGTGCCTCAACCAATTCATATTCACTTTGTTCCTGACCAACTTTGAAACTTGCTGGTATGTTCCATTCTAATCTAACATATTCCCCATCTTCAAAAACCTTTAGATCAATATTAGTTGAACATGTCCATATATAAGGATAGTTGACGTTCTTAACCAATGGTTTACTATCATAATATTCCGTTACAGGTTCTATCATTACGGAGTATATCTGTCCTGGATATATATTCTGTTCCAATTTATATCTTAGACGATTTCTTTTCTTAACAGTATCATAATATTGTTGTATCTTACCAGATTCAACACTAAGATTATTGATTTCTCCTTCTTTGTTATTTATAAGCTCTTGTTTGGATCTATTGGAGTAATCACCTACTGCATATACTATTCTATATTCAAATGAATCTAATCCAATATCATCCCATACTACCTCAATACTATCATCTTCTGGTATCAATTCTACATTAAGGTCTGTTATTGCATATACCCTTTTTGCGGCTCCAGTTGTTGGTGCAAGCACCTGTGTCATCTCTCCATCAATTTCTACTTTATGATAGTGATAAGGTTGTATGAATACTTCATATAACGAACCTGTATCAAGAACTATTTCATCATGTACATTTATACTCTTAGCTGTAAATGCATCTGTTCCTGAATCAATTTTAATGTTTTCATCGATTCCAGAAGTTTTATTATTTACTCTTAATTCATAATAGTCTGGGTCATGTACTTCTGTACCAGGAGCCCAGTTATCTGGTTCTTGCCAGCTGACTGTCATAGTAGGTCTAATGATAGGTTTTCCCGTAACAACGTCTTGTCCAATAATATAATAGACATCATCAATTGATATATCTTTTACCGGTATCTGTACATTGGCCATTACCCTAATTGGTTGGACAAACATGCATATAATTATTGCTAAACATATTAATTTCTTCTTCATCTATTTTCCTCCTACCAATCAATCTTATTATTGATCCTTGTCAACATTTCTAAAACTGTTTCTGTAACAACTTCTTCATTGGGTAATAATCTGCCATCTGTCAATTTGATGATACCTAGATTTACTCCTTTAATAAGTACATCTCTGTATTCGTCCTGAATATCATTAGCATCTTCAATAATATTATAATCAGTAACATTAATACTATCTAAGTTCAAGTTATTCTTTATTGAATAAGCTTGCATAAATATATACATAGCTTCATCTTTTCTCATATGCCCATACATATCATCTACAGGAATATCAACATTCTGTTCCTTTAACCATTCTTCATTATCATAGCCTTTTTCAGCTCCTAACACTCTAGCTGTAGCTGATAATAATTGATAGTTGTATACTTTATAATTAAGATTGCTAAGTTCACCACTGTTGAAGATATCTGTCAAACTGTACTGGGTTACTAAATCAGTAACCATACCATTATAGATATTATCTAATTTACTATACATATTTGACTTTGGTGCAAACAGATAAGAACCTGTTTTATCTGTTTCAATATTATATGAGCCACCATAGTTATCACTATTAACCCTGGTAAATGAACTTCCATCTTTTCTGTAACCTTGTAAAGTATCATTAACCATTCCAACATTAAATGCCAACCTAATGCTTTGATCAAATTCTCTTACAGTACTATATTTAGTCTGGATATAACTTTTCATCATGCTATTGATATTAGCTCTATGAGTCTCTTTAACAAGTTTTAGAGTATCAGTTACTATTTTCAATAATTTTGCATCATCAATACCTGACTCTAGCTCTTTATCCAATTGCTCCATTAGGTAAGTTTTTTTACTTTCAACTGCCTGCTCGAACTTCTGTAAAATCAATCTTTCCAAATCATTTTCTGAGATATTGCTGCCTACCACCTGAACATCAAAATTCAATAGATTAGTTGATGGTGATTTTCCATTTACCTTGTCTTTGTATTCTCCAATGTTCATGACTAATCTTACATAATAATCTCTGGTAGAACTATTATACTTATTGATTTCATCAATCTTATCTATTATTTCAGCTGTCTTGTCTTGTGATAAGGCATATGGTCTGATACCTAAATCACCATCTGGGAATTTTACCATGATAGTTATGCCATTATCATTAGCAGTCTCAATCATCTTAGCTGGTAGATAATAATCTTGTACACCTTTTATTGCATCTACCAAATAGTAATTTCCTTCTTTGACATATTTAAGATCTCCTATATTATAGTCTTGGCGATACTTTATGACTTGTTTCTTATCATCTTTTTCAATCTCCCAATAAGATGTTTTTATAAGTTCCTGAGCTTTATCTTCATAATACTTGATATACTCTATGTATTTATTTTCCTTATCATAGTCTTTCTGGTCAAATTCTGTACGTGTGCTGACTCTATCAGAAAAACTGGACCTAGGATATACTTTATCCCCATTTGGTAATGTATCTTGGGGCTTGGTTCTATCTTCTATCCTTACTTTTATGCTATATGTAGTTCCTGGTTTTAATCCACTGATCTTATAGAATACCCTTGTATAACCATCATTAGCACCTGTTACCTGCTCTAAATAGTAACTACTGTATTTGGTGTTGCTATAATCAGTATCTTTATCACCTTTTACAAATATTTCAATACCATAATTTCCTGTAGTGTGATAATCAGTTGGTATAGGAGCATCAAATCTTATTACTGCTTCCCTTTTTGGGTCATAAGAATATTTAGGGTTATGGTCTACTATTAAATTGACTGGTCTTTTAATAGGAGCAGTTGTCAATGAATCCGCTACCCAAGCAGAGGCTGCTTTTGGAAGCTCAGACTCAATTCTTATTGTACGAGCATAGTAATAATATACTTTGTTAGGTAGATTATTATTATCAATTATACTAATCTTATTGTCCTCAACTTTAAATGTCTGTGTAGCATCAATCCATGTGCGTGTGTTTTTATCATAATATTTCAGAACATATCTGTCATCTTTTACATAGAGTCTCCATCCTTCTACAACTGCACCTGTAAGCAGCTCTGAGTCAAATATGTCTTGTAACATCTTTCCACTACCTAATGATTCTGGCAAGGATTTATTCTCAATACTGATTAATTCAAAACCATATTTATCTTCTACTAATTCAATTTCTGTAGGAAACTCCCATGAAATTTCACCTGAAATCATGCTATCATCCAAATGCTTAGCTTCCATATTTTCTGGAGCTAATGGTACTAACTCACTGTCTCCTGGGTTAGATGGAACAACTGGTGATGTAGCACTTAACATGCTTGAAGGTTCTGAACGTCTTTTATCAACAATAACACCTGGCGTAGTTAAATCAGAAATATCTAGCTTAGTCACTATTCTTACATAATAATTAGTATTAGGGTCTAGATTCAATAACTTCAATTCTTCAAATCCTGCATCTGTAGATCCAGTCTGTATGTCACTGTACAATATACTATCAGACCTTAGTTTATTTATTTCATCTGGGGTCAACTCAATATCATCTGAGTAATCAGCTATTTTATATACTCCATTATTCTTTTCTCTGTCTAAATCATCCAAATCTAATATTTTCTTAACATTAGCACCATCAGTTGTCATCAATGAATCTAGATTTAATATTTTCTGTTTATCTTTAGATATATATATCCTATAATTGATATTCTCAATCTTTTTATTGATTGGTGATATCATATAATCATCATAATTCTTTATATCAACAAGTTTGAATTTTACATTAAGACCTACTCTTGGTTGTTCCTCTGAAGTAATTCTTGGAGTATAATCTATGCTTCCAGCCATCGGTATGTCATATCTTAACATACTAAGTGAAATACTATCTGCAATAGATCGGTCACTTTCTCCTACTCCGCCATCAGGAGCAATAACATAAACAGACCTCATTTTAATAAAATTAATTCCCGGGAATTCATAATCATACTCATTATCTGCTTCTTCAGATTTTGTATAAGGTGTTGTTTTATTGGTTATATCTTTTATTATTGGTTTTGACCAAATTGTTGGTTTGTCAGCTAAGGAACTGCCTTCGTATTTACCCCTAATAACAATGTTTTTTACTTGAAACAGGTTCTCACTGTCATTATATCCCTCATGATATCCCGATATTGTTGATGGAGTAGCTTGTTCCATACCTGAATCGACTTCTACTACTTTGATACCTTCTGTATCTTTATATACCTTAAAGACTTTAGTAATCGTATATTGATTACTTGATTCTTCTATAGGCACATCATTGAATAACATCTCGTAATATATAGCACTACCTGTTGCTGATAACATATTATCCAACAAATCTTTATCTGGAGCATGCCATGTCAAGTCAAATTGCACTTTAGCTGGAGTGTCAGCATCTAAGTCCTCAGGTGGAACAACAGCCAAGTTCTTAATTTCCTTGATTCTTGGTACTGGAGGTGGTACATTATTATCATTAGTCGGCACATATTTTATTGTCTGTGATCTAAGAGGTGATCCAGCAAACTGGACGCCTACTTGATAATAATCTTGAGAACTTCCATTAGCAAATGGAACTGGAATATATATATTGAAGTCTGAATATTCTTGTTTGTGATAGTGTTTTAACCATATATCGTCCTCACCAAATTCTGTTTTCTCTGTTTTACTATGATAGATAGTATATTCTAAATCATCTGCATTACTACCTGCATATGGCGCTATATCCAAATATGCATCATCCATACTTGCTCTTTTTACAATGTAATCCAGATATGTATAAGCATACTTATTGACAGGTTCATATTGATCAAATTGATAATTAGGACTTTCTTCTAAAGTAATAGCTGCTGTATATACTCTACTTGCTCCTAAGTTATCCCATTGCAAGAAACTTTTCAGTGCAATATTTGAACCATTATAAAGCTCTGACCTATCCTTAACTAACTCAATTGTATATGTTCCTGTCAATGCATTGTAATCAAATTCTGCTAAATCATTGTTTCCAGTAGCTAAACTAGGTGGATTATCAAAATTCCCATCACTTAAATCCATAGGTACTATAATATCAGTATTATCACCATTATCTCTGATATCCTTTAATTCTAATACAGCATTGATAAGATTACCATCAGCTTTTTTTAATTGGTCTATTGTTGCAATCTTATATTCTAAGCTAGTATTATCAAATACTTTTGGTCTATCAAACGTTATTCTAAGACCTGGCTTACTACCTGGTCGTATATTAGAGCTATTTGGTATTTCTATAGTTTGAATATCTTCATTTGTATTATGCGCTGAATCCTCTACCCAATGAGTTGGTACTATCTTAAAGTTATCAAATGCTCTAAGTAATTGTAATGTTTCAACTGTAGAATCTGGTGTCGTTAATTTAAAAGGAACGATACATCCTTTCTGAATACCTTTTGTAAGAAAACTTACTGTCTTTGTCTGCATATTCCATCTAAATCTCACAGGTAAATTATTAATAACAAAAGATGCTCCTGGATATTTAGAACTCGCTCCCCTTACAATAGTAAATTTTAAGGAGTTACCGTCAATTAATCCAGCTGGATCAGTTATTGTCTCCAATTGAGGTACAAGTAAACTATAATTCATCATAGCAAATGATTTAGCAAATTCTGTATTGGTAATACTAGTTTCAGATCCAGATGAATAATCTAATATATTATATTTTACAATCAACTGATTTACTTGGTGTTCAAATGTTACTTCTGTTTTAATCTCATCTGTAAGATAATATTCTAATTTGTATTCACCGTAATCTTCTAGATTCCAGTTAATAAGTACTTCATCATCCCCCGCTTTATTACTTACTACTTGCAGTAATTCATCCATAGTATCATTTTTCTTCCATTCAAAACCTAGATCTGATGCAGCTTTAATAATATTTGTATTATTTAAATTGACAATAGCTACAAATAAAAAAACTACTAAAGACATTGAAGTTATCCACAATGTTTTTCTTTTTCTCATCATTTATCCCCCTTATTAATGTTATTTGTTCATATTTAATCCCGTATCCATCACCAAAATGTTAATATCCAGCCTTAAGCGTAATAGATACTTGTATCTAATCTATTTCATCAGTATATAATTATTAAATAATTATCTCTGTTTCTAGAAAATAACATAAAAATCTTTTTCAATTATATATCGGCATTTTGCTTATAAAAATTGATAGAAACCATCAAATTAACCCATGATTTTTATTAGGAAAATTTCCCCATAAACATTGATTATATAGTTACTATTATTCATCATAATAAAAAACTCCAAAGTCTATACCTTGGAGTTTAATTATTACTTAGGCTCTTATTATATTCTGTATATATACTAATCATAAATCTATTTAAGTTTAAAGAATATACGGTCTTTCTTTTCCATACTAACATATTTTTGTATAGATAAATAATTTTCAGTGTTTTTATATACTCCTAAAATTATTTTTCCTTCTACACTAAAAGATTCCTTTTGTCCTGGGTAAAGCTCTTTATAGCTTATTAACTCTTCTAGATTCCTTTTCAACGATCCATCAAAACCATAATGTGTTCCACCTATTATACAGTTTCCATTTTTTGCTTCAGTGCCCCATATATCAGGTAGATATGATATTAAGAAAGCATAATCCCTTGTACCTTCATATGTTGCATTGCTTACATCTACTTTAAGTGTTACCATAACATAGTCAATTGATGTATCATCATTTGGTTTAAAACCTAATGATGAAATCTTCTCTCTAGTTATTGGTTCTACATTTGATACAGTTAATTCATAATCAGCACACTTTGTCCAATTATCTATATCGTATTTATCACTATAAGAAATCGTTGTTCCTAATTCTACAGGATTATCAATTGAACCAGAATTAGTTGATACATTCTTTTGTGTTGACTGGTCTTGCTTTGGTTGATTTTGAGTTGGACTATTTTGATTACTTGAATCATTTTTATTGTTAGCTGAAGGTAAATCAGTAGGAACTGCACCATCTTCTACTGAATCATTTGCCATAATTGAAATTGTTTTAGTTTGTCCATCCCATGTTATATCTGCTCCCATCATATCTGCTATTGCTCTAACAGGAAGATAAGTAGAACCGTTAATGATTACTGGATAAACGTCATTACCATGACCATCTTTTAAATTTTGAACTTGGTTGTTATAAGTAATTTTAATACCTTTGTTCTCTTTTCCAGCTATATTTCTTATTAAAGAACTCGCTGATAAAGATGTTGATAATGTAAGAATTAGAATTATTGAAGCTACTACCTTTGCAGTTTTTTTCATAAATTACTCCTTTTTCGATTTTTTTTGACGACATTTATCCATATATTACCATATAATTGTAGTCCTTACAAGAAAAATAATAACATAGAATTCAAATATACGCCTATTTGTCGTTATATTAAAATTCTAATGTATCCAATGTCATTAATTTAAATCTCCACGCAAAAATACCCATAGATTAAACACTTCTATAAGCATTATGTCTACGGGTATTGTCATATTCTTATTATCTATTTATCAGAATCATCATATTTACTAACTTCAATTCTAACAACTGACCTAGCTAGAGCAGACTTCGTCCTAATCTCATTGAGATCGGCTTTATCAGCCTCAAGTCTTCTTTCTGCCCTTAATTTAGCTTCTTCAGCTCTTTTTATATCAATCTCATGTGGCCATTCTGCCGCATCTGTTAGTATTGTCACTTTTTCAGGAGTGATTTCTACAAAACCTTTATGGATTGCAGCTTTCTCTACTTTGGAATCATTCTTGATAACCATCATTCCACTAACCACTGGTGTAGTTAAAGGTATATGATTAGCATATACTCCAATATCTCCCTCACTGGTTTTGAATTCTACACGTTCAACATCATCTTCATAGAATATTCGTTCTGGTGTAACAACTTGTAATAAAAATTTATTATTAGCCATCTAATCACCTACTATACTCTGCTTAAAACATCATCAATGCTACCTGCCATCAAGAATGCATTTTCAGATATATTGTCATGTTTACCATCAAGGATTTCTCTAAAGCCTTGAATTGTATCTTTTAGTGGTACATATTTTCCTTCTTTACCAGTAAAGTTTTCTGCTACAAAGAAAGGTTGTGATAAGAAATATTGAATCTTTCTTGCTCTTGCAACAATAATCTTATCATTTTCTGATAACTCATCCATACCTAGAATTGCAATGATGTCTTGTAATTCTTTGTATCTCTGAAGTATTTCTTGTACACGTCTTGCAACATCATAATGTTCTTCACCTACAACTAAAGGTGAAAGAATTCTTGAACTTGAATCAAGTGGGTCTACTGCTGGATAGATACCACGTTCAACAATATCACGAGACAATACTGTCTTTGCATCAAGGTGAGCAAATGTAGTTGCTGGAGCTGGGTCAGTTAAGTCGTCCGCAGGTACATATACTGCTTGAACGGATGTTATTGAACCGCTCTTAGTAGATGTAATACGTTCTTGTAATGCACCCATCTCTGTAGCAAGCGTTGGCTGATAACCAACCGCACTAGGAACACGTCCAAGTAAGGCTGATACTTCAGATCCTGCTTGTGTAAAACGGAAAATATTATCAATGAATAATAATACGTCACGTCCACCTTCATCACGGAAATACTCTGCCATTGTAAGACCTGTCAATCCAACACGCATTCTCGCTCCTGGTGGCTCATTCATCTGTCCGAACACCATGGTAGTCTTATCAAGAACTCCTGATTCTGCCATTTCATGGTATAAGTCATTTCCTTCTCTTGTTCTTTCACCAACACCGGTAAATACTGAATATCCACCATGCTCTGTTGCAATATTACGGATTAATTCCTGGATAAGTACTGTTTTACCTACCCCTGCACCACCAAAAAGACCTACTTTACCACCTTTTTGGTAAGGACATAATAAATCAACAACTTTTATTCCTGTTTCTAGTATTTCAGTTTCAGTTACTTGTTCCTCAAATTTTGGTGCTTCTCTATGAATAGGCCAGCTATGCTTTGTCTCTGGTGCTGGTTTATTATCAATTGCTTGCCCTGTAACATTAAATATTCTACCTAAGGTCTTTTCACCAACTGGTACTGTTATTGGATTTCCAGTATCAATAGCTTCCATTCCTCTTGATAGTCCATCAGTTGGACCCATGGCTATACATTTTACAATGTCATCACCAAGATGTTGAGCAACCTCTACTATAAGGTCTGATCCATCAGCTTTTTTAATTACAATGGCATTGTATAGAGCTGGAAGATGTCCACTGAATTTTATATCCAAAACGGCACCAATAATTTGAGTGATTTTACCTGTTTGTTCTGCCATCTATTATTTCACTCCTTTACTTAAGCGCTTCTGCACCACCAACAATTTCTGATAGTTCTTGAGTGATAGAAGCCTGTCTAGCTCTATTATACTCAAGGGATAAGTCATCAATCATTTCAGTGGCGTTATTTGTAGCTGAGTCCATAGCTGTCATTCTTGCACCATGTTCACTAGCTACCGATTCTCTAAGTGCTCCAAAAATAATACTATTGATATATTTTGGAACAACTTGTTCAAGTACCTCTTCTGGTGATGGTTCATATGTCATCATATCACTGCTTTTTTCGCCTGTTCCTTTAAATTCTTCTGTATCTACAGGAAGAACTTTAATAAGCTCAGCTTCTTGCGTAAGTGCAGAAATAAAAGAAGTATATGCTATATAAACCTCATCAATGATACCTTCGGTATACATTTTTAACATCTTTTCGCCAATTAATATTGCATCTTTATATATAGGTTGTTCAATAACATCGTTATATTGTTCAAGTATTTCATAGCCATTTCGTCTGAAGTTATCAGCACCTCTTTTTCCTACTGCAACTATTTTGGAATCATTAGGTTCTGAGTTTTTCATTACTAGCTTAACCACATTTGAATTATATCCACCTGCAAGACCTTTATTGGATGTAATAACAATGTATCCTCTATTCTTAACTTCTCTTTGAGTTAGATAAGGATGATTTACTGCATTGCTTTTATCTAATATAGAACCTATGGTTTCTCTCATCTTGTCAAAGAATGGTCTTGACTCGGCAGCTCTTGTTTTAGCTTTTTGAAGCTTGGAAGTGGCTACTAACTTCATGGCTTTTGTAATCTTTTGGGTACTTTGTATACTATTTCTTCTTAACTTGATATCTCTCATGGATGCCATGGAATCACACCTCTTTACTTAGGTTTTTATATCCACTCTTAAACTCTTCAATAGCTGAAGCAATTTTTCCATCCAGTTCTTCATCTAGTCCTTTTTTACCTTTGATATCTTTTTCAAGCTCAGGGTATTTTGTGTCTATAAATTCAATAAGCTTTGCTTCAAAGTCTAGAATACTGGATACAGGAATATCCATTAAATATTTTTTTGTAGCAGCATATAGTATTATTACTTGATGTGCTACTGACATAGGTTTGTATTGAGGTTGTTTTAGAACTTCAATGATTCTTTCACCTTGGTCAAGTCTTGCTTTCGTTTCTTTATCTAAATCAGATCCAAACTGTGCGAATGCTGCAAGTTCCCTATATTGTGCCAACTCAACACGAATAGGTCCAGCAATCTTCTTCATAGCTTTTATTTGTGCAGCACCACCAACCCTTGATACAGATAATCCTGGGTTAATCGCAGGACGAACACCAGCATTAAATAACTCTGTTTCAAGGAAGATCTGTCCATCTGTTATTGATATAACATTTGTTGGAACATATGCGGAGATATCTCCTGCTTGTGTTTCAATAATTGGTAGAGCTGTAATTGATCCTCCACCGTACTCGTCTGAAAGTTTTGCGGCTCTTTCTAGAAGTCTTGAATGTAGGTAGAATACATCACCAGGATAAGCTTCACGTCCAGGTGGTCTTCTAAGTAGTAATGACAGTGCACGATAGGCAACTGCATGTTTGGATAAGTCATCATATATGATAAGTACATCCTTACCATTTTCCATCCATTCTTCACCAATTGCTACCCCTGCATATGGAGCAATATATTGTAATGGAGCAAGCTCAGATGCTGTCGCGGCAACAACTGTAGAATAATCCATTGCGCCATTTTCTTCTAATGTCTTAACGATTCCTGCTACAGTTGAGGCTTTTTGACCTATTGCAACATATATACATAATACGTCTTGTCCCTTTTGATTGATGATAGTATCAATCGCTATAGCAGTCTTACCTGTTTGTCTATCTCCGATGATTAATTCACGTTGTCCTCTTCCAATAGGAACCATTGAGTCAATGGCTTTTATACCTGTTTGTAATGGAGTATCAACTGATTTTCTAGTTATTACACCAGGTGCAACCCTCTCTACTTCACGGTATGTATCCGTATTGATTGGACCTTTTCCGTCTATTGGTTGTCCTAATGCATTAACAACACGTCCAATTAGAGCATCTCCAACTGGAACTTCTGCAACTCTTCCTGTTGCTTTTACAATATCGCCTTCACTAATATTTTTATCAGAACCCATCAAAACTGCACCAACATTGTCTTGTTCTAGGTTAAGTACCATTCCGTATACTTCTCCTGGAAATTCCAACAGCTCTCCAGCCATCGCTTTTTCAAGACCATGAATACGTGCAATACCATCAGCAACTTGGATAACAGTTCCAACATCACTTACTTCTAGTTCTGTTTTATATCTTTTAATTTGTTCTTTTATAACTGAACTAATTTCCTCAGGCCTTAAATTCATGGTAAGGTTCCACCGCCTTTCTGTACATAAAGTGTATTCATTTTAACCTAACTGAATAGCGTATAATTCTTTTGAAATAGCTTCTATTTTACCTTTTATACTATTATCAATAATTCTATCACCTATTCGAACCATTAACCCGCCTATCAAAGTTTCATCTACATCTGTTATTAGTATTATTTTTTTACCCGTAGTTTCTTCAAGCTTGTTTTTAATACTTTCTAACTGTTCATCAGTCAGTTCTTGTGCAGATGATACATAAGCTTTTGCATTTCCTTTTAGACTATCAATTTCATCAAGGCAATACTCTATTATATCCAATAAGTCACTAGCTCTTCCTTTTTTTATCGCTATAACCAAAAGACCTAAAATTTCTTTTATGATTTTATTATCAAAAGTATTTTCTACCATAGCAATCTTGTTTTCAACTACTACTTTTGGATGGTTCAATACTCCCATAAAATCTTTTTCTGTAAGAAGTATCTCTTTAATCAACTTTAATTGTTCTTCCACAAGGTCTACTTGATTTGTTTCTACGGCAAGCTCGAACAAAGCTGTTCCATATCTCTTAGCTATTAGTTCAGCCATGTTTCTTCACCTATTGAATCCAAAGTTTCTTCTAATAATTTATCGCTTACTTTTTTGTCAATAGATGATGCTACAAATTTGCTTGCCAAAATCTTAGCAACTTCTATCATTTCATCTTTAATTTCATCTTTAACTTTGTCTTTTTCTCTTTCTATCTCTTTGTTAGCTCTAGCCATAAGTCTAGCCGCTTCTTCATCAGCGTTTTTAATAATTTCACGTTCTTTTAATTGAGCTTTCTTTCTAGCTTCTTCTAGAATCTTGTCAGCTTCTTTATTAATATTAGCTAATTTATCTTTATATTCTTTTTCAAGCTCAGTAGCTTTTTGTTTTTCATCTTTAATGAAATCATATTCTTTAGCAATACCGTCTTTTCTTTTCTTCAAGACTTCTCGTACTGGATTAAATAATAATTTACTTAATATAAAGAATAATAGAAGTACACTTATAACATGTAGAAGAATTGAAGCTACCATTTGAGCATCAAAGTTTATAATCCAGCTTTCTACTAAGTACATAAGCTTCTCTTTCCTCCTTTCGTTAAGGAGTGAAAGGGTAGGTCCCTTTCACCTTTTATTAGCCAATTAAACTCATATATTTTGAGATTAGTGGATTAGCAAATAAAAGAATAATCGCTACAATCAATCCATAAATACCTGTTGTCTCAGCTACCGCTGCACCTAATAACATAGTTCTTAAAATATCTGATTGAGCACCTGGTTGTCTTCCTACAGCCTCTGCACCTTTACCTGCTGCAAATCCTTGTCCAATACCAGGACCTATACCTGCTATCATTGCTAAACCTGCTCCTATTGCTGAACATGCTAAGATTAACGCTTTTCCATCGATTTGTTCCATTTTAACATCCTCCTATAATATTAATTTTCATATTATTGTTAATTCCAATCAATAATTTTTATTTTAAAACATTAACAAATAATAATACTAATGCAATAATCAGTGCATATATACCAGTTGTTTGAGCAACTGCTTGACCAAGTAACATAGTTCTTACTATAGGACTTTGTAACTTAGGTCTTTTACCAACTGCTTCTGCACTTTTACCTGCAGCAAATCCTTGTCCTATTCCCGGACCGATTCCTGCCACCATTGCAAGCCCTGCACCAATTGCACTGGCTGCTAATACTATTCCAATTCCTTCACGTGTTACCAAAGGATTAGCGAATAACATAATAATGGCTATTACCAAAGAAAATATTCCTGATGTTTCGGCTACTGCTGAACCTAATAGCATAACGATTGTCGCTGGTCTTCCACCTTCTGGATTATTTCCAACTGCTTCAGCAGCTTTACCAGCAGCAAATCCTTGACCTATTCCTGGGCCAATCCCTGCTATCATAGCTATACCAGCACCAATTGCTGAAAAGGCTAGGATTAATGCTCTTTTATCAACATGTGCCATCCAACCTATTAGCAAATCAAGTATGCCGTTCATGACCTCACCTCACTTGTTTTTATAAAACTCAATATTAATATCTTGTGATTTAACATTCTATTCCATAGCACTTGATACAAAAGTCATGCTCAACATAACAAATATAAATGCCTGCAATACACCTGCAAAAACATCAAAATATCCATGTAATGCTGTTGGTACACCAATAAGTGCAAACCAAGGTAAATTATAATATAAAGTCATGATAATCGTACCACCCAATATATTTCCGAACAAACGGAAACTTAGTGATACTGGATTAGCAAGTTCTCCAATGATATTAAGTGGTGTCATTGGCCATAAGGGTTCTGTTAAGCCTTTAGCCCATTTTCCAACACCTTTTACTTTAATTCCATAACCCTGCACCATGAAAAATGTAATGAGTGATAATGCAAATGTAACTGATGCATCAGCTGTAGGTGGTCTTAGGAAACCAAAACCTAATTTTCCATTATTGAAGTTAGGACCTAGTAATAAACCAGATAAGTTACAAACCAAAATGAATATGAACATACAACCATAGAAAGAAGAGAACTTTCTACCATTTTCACCCATTGTGGATACTGTAAAGTTATCTAATAATTCAACAATCCATTCAATAACATTCTGAACACCTGCTGGAACTTTTTTAGGTTTTAAAATAGTTCTTCTTATGATTAATGCAATAACTATTAGAACAAGTCCTATAAGCCATACATTTACCATTGATTCAGTAATCCATAAGTCAAAACCAAAAATCTTTAAGGTTTTAACGTGATGAATACCAATATCCATTAATTAACCCTCCTTTCCATATAGGAAACGTTAAAAATCTGACTCTTCTTCTTCATCTTCCCATTCCAGGAACTCTACAGAGCCATCTTTCGGCGTAGGTTTTTCTATGTATCCTTGCCAATATGCGGCTAATTTCACTGATACAATTGAAATAATAACACCTACTAAATTAATCGTTGGTTCTAATGCTCCAACAACTAATACTAAAATAGTTAATAAATACCTTAAAAAATAATGAAAATGTGCATACCTTTGAGCATCTTTTGGAGGTTTGCTTAATGCTTTTTTAAATGTTACTTCCATTAGTTTTAACTTAAGAATGGAAAATATTCCTCCAAGAGCCAAACCTTTACCATAAGCTAAAATATCTTCAACAAAAAACAGACCTATTGCAAATGAAAGGACTACAATGATTGTAATTTTAATTGTTAGTGGAATTAATATTGATTTTTCTGAGTTCATATCAAGAGTCCTTCTTTCTCTTTTTACTACTTTTCATAGCTATGACGTATAAATTGCGAAAGGCTGTCAGCATACCCAATATTGTAAAAATAATTAGAAATAGTACTCCGGTACTAAGTATCCTGTCCAAAAAGTTTCCAAACAAAATACAACCAATAATAGGTATCGCCATTAAAAAACCTATTTGAGTTATTAAAGATAAGCTTTTCATTATATTCGGATCAAACTTCATAAGTTTCTCCCTCTTAATAAAGTATTATACGCATGATTTTATCATATGTCTACAGTAATATCTATATTTTTACAATTTCCATCATATTACCTATGAATTTAGAAAACCCATAAAAAAACAGAAAAAGATAGACATATTAATGCATCTATTTTAAACTATTTATGATAATATCAACAATTCTACTTGATGCTTTTCCATCCCCATAAGGGTTAACAGCATTCGCCATCTTATTATATTCCTCAGCATCTTCAATTAATGATTTTGTAAATTCATAAATAGTATTTTCTTCGGTACCAGCTAATTTTAATGTACCAGCTTCTACTCCTTCTGGTCTCTCTGTAACATTCCTAAGAACTAATACAGGTTTACCCATTGAAGGTACTTCTTCTTGTAATCCTCCTGAATCAGTTAAAACCAAGTAGGAGTTGTTTAAAAGATTATGCATATCCTGCATTTCAAGAGGTTCTACTAAATGTACTCTTTCATGCTTTCCTAATATCTTATGAGCCACATCCCTAACAGCTGGATTTAGATGTACAGCATATACAACTTCTACATCTTCATGTTCTTCAACTATTCTAAGTACAGCATTGCATATGTTTTCTAGTGGTTCACCAAGATTTTCTCTACGATGAGCAGTCATGGCGATAATCTTTTTGTTATTGTAGTCCAAATGATTTAGTAAATCATTCTTAAATTTATAATCATCCCTTATTGTTGTACTAAGGGCATCTATAACTGTATTACCTGTTACAAAGATATCATCTTCTGATACATTTTCTTTTAATAAGTGTCCCTTTGCTGTATCAGTAGGAGCAAAATGCAGATCTGCCAAACATCCTGTAAGTTTTCTATTCATCTCTTCTGGAAAAGGTTCATATTTATTATATGTTCTTAGTCCTGCTTCTACATGTCCAACTTTTACTTTATTATAAAATGCAGCCAAAGATCCAATAAAAGTTGTTGTTGTATCACCATGTACAAGAACTATATCAGGTTCTACTTGGCTAATAATATTGTTAAGCCCCTCTAGAGCTCTGGTTGTGATTTGTGCCAGTGTCTGCCTTTCTTTCATGATGTTAAGATCATAGTCAGGCTCTAAGTTAAATACTTCAAGTACTTGATCCAACATTTCTCTATGTTGGGCTGTTACACATACAATGCTTTCTGTATGTTCATTTTTTTCTAGAGCTTTGACAACAGGACACATTTTTATTGCTTCCGGTCTTGTTCCAAAAATACTCATAACTTTTATCTTTGACATTGATACTTTTCCTCCTATATATATCTAAGTTTTCCATTTATCCTATTACAATATTCTATTCCTTTTTTGACAATTCATTTTATATTATACATCCATTTTACACCACTTGCAAAATATTTTATATAATTTTTATTTAATTATTCCCACTATTTCAATTATATATTTAATTATTAAGTTTTACATATAAATATGTATTTTAAACGAACAATTAACTCTATTAGTTTTATTTTAATAACTGATTTTTTTCAAATAATATTTGTTACCTAGGTTAGTATATGCTATAATCATTCCTATACTTTATTTTTATAAATTAATTCATAGGAGTGTTATATATGGATAAAATTATTAGTAAACTTAACATTACACAAAATGTAACTTTAATTACATTAGCTAACATACCTATTAATAATAAAAGCATAGCTGAAATATTCACTTCTCTTGCAGATGCTGATATTAATGTGGATATGATTAGCCAAACATCACCCTTAAAAGGAAAGATAAATATATGTTTTACACTACAAGATGACGTATTATTTAATGCTATTCAAACACTAGGGACATATAAAAAACAAATACCTAGTCTCCGTATTGATGTTAATTCTAATAATACCAAGCTTTCACTATATGATGAAAATATGAAATACAAACCTGGAATCGCTGCTAAAACAATGGTTATACTATCAGAAGCAGATATAGACATAAAGATGATTACTACATCTGAAATAGATATTTCTTATCTCATATATGCATCTGATGAAGAAAAGGCTATACAATCACTTAAAAAAATAATAAAAGATTAAAATTTAGAAGCTATCTCTTAATATATTTATTTTGAGATAGCTTTTTAAAAATCCTTTTTTAATTATTTTCAAGCCATTTTGTCTTGCTTTCAATGAGCTTGTTAAATTCCTTAGGTACAGTTTCGCCTCTCTCATTCAAAAGATTAACTAATAATTTCATATCCTTTAGTGTTAATTCTCTATAATCAGTTAATCCATATTCACCATTTTGTTTTATACAATACCAAAAATCATTATTATCCTTTATCCAATCAATGTATGTGTCAATTATAGCCTGCTGCATCTGTTCAGCCAATATTATGTACTTATTATCACAATTATAATATTTATCATATAGATATATTGCATTAATCTCTGATACTAGATGATTAAGAGAACAGTGTGTTTTTGATTCTTCTTCATCTTTGTTCTTATAATCAGGTATAAATAAACCATCATTCTCAGTTTTCCAATTATTAACATATGCATAATCTATAAAAAATGCAAAATAATTGTCGATTATCTCTTTTATCCTAGGCTCATCTATTATTTGATCCCAATAAATTAAAGCCATGATAGTATCAGTATTAAATCTTGTATCATAAAATTCATAATCAATATTATAATCTTCATAAAGCCATGTTGATCTTGGTAAACTAGGTATGTAATAATCTTCATTGAATTTATCTATGTAATCATATAATAAACTGATACCAACTAGCCTAAATAAATTATTGTCCTTAATATTTTCATACATTATTATGAGTGGAAACCCTGAAGGATAATTCCATTTGGATTCCCTTCCATAAGGTATATAATTATTAGCTATATTATAGTAGATACCATCACTTCTGAATATCTTCTTATCATATAGGTCCAATCTTCTTATTAAATCAAGAGTATCTTTATCTTCAAAATCAACTAGTTTATTAGATGATATGATAGCCTCTAGATTAGTCTCCATATTATCTTTAACATCAAGTTGTATCTCAGTATCAATTCCTTTGTTGCTGTCAATATTCCATCCATTACTATTACTGATAACATCTATTACCGAATGTCCTAATTCTTCTACATAATAAGGATTACCCAATCTTATACTATAATTTTCACCATCCAGATATAATTGACTTTCATTATTTATATTAATAGAATCATTGGTTTTATTATTGAATACCATTAAATCATTATTATCATATAAGCTTTCTATGATATTATTAACTTTCATTTTACTTCTAAGTCTAATCTCCAATGAAAATTCCTTAGATTCTCCATTAGCTTTTAGAAAAAAGATATTCTCTTTACCAATCTTTTTATTGATAACTGCTACTGAACCAATCTTATCCTTTTTATCATATACAGAAAAATGGGTTTCCTCATTTATTAACTGAGTATATTCAGTAGAGTTCTTTTCTTCAACTTTTATGGTAAAACCATTTGTTGATCTTATAAATAAATACAAGTCTTTGTTAATGGTGATCTGTACCTCATGGGAATCATCATTCTTAATAAACAGAAATAACATTCCTGCTATTGTTATAATCACTAATAGTACTATTCTCTTCATAGGTTTTCCTCACATTATATAACTATATAATAAAATCTGCTTATCATTTACTATGATTTTCACTTATTTTTAATCCTTCTAGCTATAAAATCAAGTAACCAAACTACTAGGATCAAACCAATAATTATAAGAGCGAACATTATATCGTTCATAGCTATTAATATACCAGCAATACCGAATCCACCACTTATACCATACAAGGTGAGTACAGCTCTTTTATGGCTATAACCTCTGTCAACTAATCTATGATGTAGATGCCCTCTATCCGCTTGCATAACTGGTTTACCATTGGCTATCCTTCTAAGTATTGCAAAAAAAGTATCAAATATAGGTAATCCCAAAATAAGTACAGCTACAATGATTGTTATGGCTGTATAACTTTTGATAAATCCCTGTATAGAAATAACTGATAATGTAAACCCTAAAAACGTTGATCCTGTATCACCCATATATATAGTTGCAGGATTAAAATTATGAGGTAAAAATCCTAAGCAAGAACCTGCAAGTGCCGCAGTCAATAGTACAGCAGTTGGTTCTCCGTTTAATATGGATATAAACATTAAACAAAGCGCTGCTATTGAGGATACTCCTGTGGCTAATCCGTCTAATCCATCTATCAAATTAACAGCATTAGTTACTCCTATTATCCATATAATTGTTATGACATTGCTAAAAGAACCTAATAGTAGAACACCGCCAGGTGCCCATGGCCAGCTTATTGCATGAATTGTAGTCCCAGTGATTATTACAATCAGAGCAGCTAATATTTGAAAAAATAATTTCAATTTAGCTGGTAGATCATATATGTCATCCAGTAATCCAACAATAGTTATTACAACACCACCAATGATTAAACCAATCAAATGAATTAGTTCCAAATCCTTGATAGAAGGTGCAATCAGGGCTATGGTAACCAAAAAACCTAATACAATGGATATTCCTCCTGCTAAGGGCATTGGTTTTGTATTCATTCCTCTAGCTTTGGGCATATCAATAGCACCAACTTTATAAGCAAATTTTTTGCTGAGCGGTGTAGTAAAACATGCTATAACAAAGGCAATGACAAAAGCAATTATATATATAAAATTACTATTTATACCTTTTAAAAAATCAAACATTTTCCTTCCATCTCCCCTTAAAAAGCTTATTCATACTTATCTACAATAATGCCTGCTTCTTTTAATAGCTCCATGGAGAGTTCATCTGGATAAGAGCCTTTAAAAACTACTCTTTTCAGACCAGCATTTATAATTAACTTAGAACATATAACGCATGGTTGATCTGTTACATATATTGTACCACCATCAATTGAAACTCCATGCATAGCAGCTTGTACTATTGCATTTTGTTCAGCGTGTGAGGCTCTGCAGAGCTCATGTCTCTGTCCAGATGGAATGTTTAATTGTTCTCTTAGACACCCAATCTCAGCACAATGTTTACAACCTGATGGTGCTCCATTATAACCTGTTGTAAGTATTCTTCTATCCTTAACGATAACAGCACCTACTTTTCTTCTTAAGCAAGTAGATCTGCCTTTAATTATCTCAACAATATCCATGAAATACTCGTCCCACGATGGTCTCATAATGTTATCCCCCGATATATTAATCTATTTCTATTTTATTTATTCTTCTAATATGTCTTTCATCATTGGAAAATTCAGTACTTAAGAATATATCAACAATCATTAAAGCTAACTCAACTCCAACAATTCTTCCACCAAGAGCTAATACGTTGGCGTCGTTGTGTTCCCTAGTAGCTTTAGCTGAAAAACAATCATGACATAGAGCTGCTCTAATACCTTTAACTTTGTTAGCAGCCATTGATATACCAATACCTGTCCCACAAATAAGTATCCCCTTTTCACATTCTTTATCAACAATTGCTTGACAGACTTGTTTTGCAAAATCAGGATAATCTACAGAATTCTGATCATAACATCCATAATCTTTATATTCTATTTTATTAGCTTCCAAATATTTAATCACTTCTTGTTTTAATTCAAAACCACCGTGATCACTACCAATTGCTATCATAATATTTCCTCCGTATTTTTAATTTTATCAACTAATTTATCAATTAAAACCTTAATATCTTCAGCGCACTTCACATAAACATCTTTTCCACTACCAAATGGATCAGTTATATCTCCTAACTCATCCACATACTCTTTTAATGTCAAAACATTTTCCTTGATATTTGGGTATGTCATGTGTAGGTATTCCTTATGTCTACCAGTCATAGTAAGTACCAAAGTTTCAGTATCAACTTCTTCTTCACAAAACGCAGTAGCAACATGTCCTATTACATCAGGATAATGCTCTTTCACAGCTTCAACAGTATATTCACTAGCAGGTGAAGGAAATGTTACAAGTATACCTCTAGACGAAACTTTGATGTCAATATCATTATCATCGAAACTCTTATAAGCCAAAGCTTCTGCCATAGGACTCCTACAAGTATTTCCAGTACACACAAAAATAATTCTCTTCATAAAATCACCTTTTTGACTAATCAATATTTATAATCTTATTACCAGCTGCTTTCAAAAGTCTATTCATTGTAGCTGTACCAATGTCCTTCTTAGAAAAAGCTTCACAATATATTATTTCAACATTCATTTCATCGAATTCTCTTAATACCCTAAATAAGTTAGATGCTATCTCTTCTGGATTATTTTTATCACCAATACTTATAATATTCTTACAATCATAGTAGTCTTCTGTTTGCTTAGTAGCTATAACACCTATTTTTTTATCTTTTTGTTGCTCTATATTAACTAATTCATTAATATGAGATACTACTTTATCACTTTTCCCCTTAAATACAATCAACTCTGCATTTGGAGCATAATGTCTATACTTCATTCCTGGTGCTTTAGGTACCAAATTCTTATTTGAAGACTTGATTGCAGGGTCAATACTGACTGAACCTATTACTTCTTCAAGCATTTCTTTTGTTATTCCACCAGGTCTAAGTATTGTAGGAGTAGTACCTGATACATCCAGTACTGTAGATTCAAGACCAATCTCTGAGAAACCGCCATCAACGATCATATCAACTTTTCCGCTTAAATCGTTAATTACATGCTTTGCCATAGTTGGACTTGGTTTACCAGACACATTAGCACTTGGAGCTGCAATAGGTAGATTAGAAGCTTCTATTATACTTCGTGCGATTTTATGAGATGGCATTCTAATAGCTACAGTCGAAAGTCCCCCAGTTATATTATCTGGAATGATATCCTTTTTCTCGAATATTAGAGTTAAAGGTCCTGGCCAAAATCTATCCATTAATTTTTCTGCTGTCATGCTAATATTAGTAACATATTTCTTAACATCTTCTTTACCTGCTACATGAACAATCAATGGATTATCAGAAGGTCTTCCTTTTGCCATATATATTTTTTTTACTGCATCAATTTCTAAAGAATTAGCACCAATCCCATATACAGTTTCAGTAGGAAATGCCACTAAGCCACCATTTTGCAAGATATTTGCTGCCTCTACAATTATATTATTATCAATATTATTAATGTCTACTCTACGAATTATTGTCTCCATATAAATGTCTCCATAAAATGATCTCTATTATTTAATTCACCTCATATATTATACCATATATTTACCAAATTAAAAGTCCAACCTATTATTTAGTATAATGTCAATCAATGAACTCTATTACATCGGTTTCTTTCTTTTCACTCATCATATATATTATCCTTAACCCAATTATTGTCAGCAAAACTCCAGTCCCAATAAACGTTAATAAATAGTTATATCCTATAGCTTTCCCTTGCACATTTGAAATAATCGTACTCAAGGAATTAATCACAATATGCAGTATAATAGAACTATATAGACTGCCTGTCCAAATAACTACATAACCTAAAATGATACCTATCAAAAATGCATATGTACCCTGTACTAAATTCATATGACCTATACCAAAAAATAAAGCTTGTATCATTACTGCTCCAAAAACACCGAATCCGTTTCTCAATTTATTTAACACAATTCCTCTGTATAATAATTCCTCGAAAATAGGAGCTAATATTCCTACACTAATTAGAGTAATATAAAAATTATTGCTGGAGATACTTGCCATCAATTCTTCGTATTCAGGAACCAGCTCATTTATATTTATCAAAGTCAGAATTCCATCTATAGCTATATTAATACCTATGCCACATACTACACATATAACTATAGTCTTTAATGGTAATTTTTTATTAAGGTTAGTTTCATTAATAAAATCATTGTTGCTTATTAGATATATCAATAGAATAACAGCGAAGGTAACAACCCAAGCAATTATAGTAATTAATAACGAATGCTTAGCAAAAAAACCATATAAATCTTCTTTCCCAGTTCCATACATATTAAGCTTTACAGTAAAATAAATACCTGCAACTACAACTGCTAATACCTGTATCAACTTGGAGATCACCACGTATATCACACTATTCCCGAAAGCTTTCAATCTGTTCATATTTGCACCCCTTAATATCTAATTAAAGGGCTGTCTTAAAATACATGATAAGGCACCTGATTACCATAGATGTGTTTTAAGACAGCCCTAAAATTTATTTCTCTTCTAAAAATTTCATAATTCCAATGTAGATAGCCCATGCAATTTTATCTTGGTATATATCAGTCATCAATAATTCTGCCTCTGAATAGTTGGATAAAAAACCACATTCTACTATAACACCTGGTATATTAGTTTGCTTTAATATAAAATACGAATTACTATCTTTTACTTGTCGATTATTTTCATTGTCTACAAAAGTTTTTATTTCTTGCTGTATGTACTGAGCTAATTTTTTACCATCATCAGATGAAGCATAGTAAAAAACTTGTGCTCCTTTATATTTTTCTTGAGAAAAGCTATTTTGATGTATACTAACTAGTATATCTCCTCCACTAGTATTAATTATTTCTTTTCGTTTGTTCATATCTTCTCTTTTTTTATTATTGCTTGACTCATTATATAGACCGCCATCATCTTCACGTGTCATAACAACGTGTACTTTACTATATTCCAAGTATTCTTTTAATTTTATTGCAATTGATATGTTAATATCTTTTTCTAATTCACCATTGACCCCTACTTTTCCAGGGTCAAACCCTCCGTGTCCTGCATCCACCACAACAACATATTTATCTTCAACACTAGAAAAAACATTAATCACTCTATTGGCATATAATATAGTTGCTACTAAAAATATTAATATAATCAAAGACACTACCCACATTAGGACATGAGTTTTTTTAATAATTATTATCATATATCCACCAAGCATTTTTTTATAAATATATTAATTAAGACATACTTATTATGCATATATGATTTATTTTCTATCTATTTCTTCAAATAATCATGTAAGACATCCCATATTTCATTTTTTTCCAATCCTATTTTCCATCCTGCAACACCAGCTAAATCATTCTCAATTACCAGCTTGACCTTTTCTTCTATGGAACGTTCCTCTTCTAGCCAAATCTTATATACTTTATTATCTTTAGCATAATCACCGTAGAATTGTTTTACTTCATCATTCCATACTATTTCTGCATCATTATCATCAAGTATTTTTTTAGCCCTATCCATACTGTATGCTTTAGAAGATACATTAATCAAACCATCCACTTCTTCTTCTGTCCATAAACGAGTATAATATGGTAATCCTAGAATAACTTTTTCTTTCCTGACTTCTTTCAGGGTATCTAGGATACCTCTCTCAACAAAACCTATTGAGGCTACAGAACCACTTTCAGGTGATGTTGACCAGTGTTCATCGTAACCCATGATGATAACGTAATCAACAACCTTGCCTACTTCCGTTCTATTATAATGAGCTGTCCAAGCTGAAGGTACATAGGTATCTACAGATACGACTACATCTTGAGCCTTAAGATAAGGTGTTAATTCTCTTATGAATTGTACAAAATATATTCCGTCTTCTTTTGCAACGTTTTCAAAGTCTATATTGATACCGTCTAAATTATATATAGACGTTAATGCCAATATTTGTTTTATGACTTTTTCTCTTTTTTCAGTACTGCTTAATACATCATGAGTAATCTTTTTGTCAAATTTATTGCTGAATAGTGCCCATACCTGATATCCTTTTGATTTTGCATATTGTACGTATTCACTACTAGCGATATTGCTAATATCTCCGTCTGAATTCTTAATTGAAAACCAAGTCGGTGATATGACATCAAGACCTTTAACGTCTTCTAATACTTTTTTGATTGAGCTGTTAGCAGCCGTTCTTGTCACTTGGTGCCAAGCGATATTAATAAGACCATCAACATTCTTTTTATCGTTATACTGTGGATCGTCTTCTTGTTTTGCTATTTTTGGATATATGTCTTTTATTACCCCTAAATCAGTTCTTTTCATATAACCTAATAACCCACTTTCACTTCTAACTTTTACCCATCCATCATATTGTTCATATACTCTTAGTTCATCATTAATGGATAGCTTTTCTACAACTTTACTTTTTTCGTTTGTGTCTATTCTTATGTAGGATTTTTTCTTGACAACATTGGATGTTTTATATTTATTACTTAGATAGTCGAATACAAGTATCTTAAGGTCTTTGTTTAGTTCGAATTCTATATCAGAGAATTCTAAGATAAAGTCCATAGGTATGTATGCCATGTCTGTTTCAAATGTCATTATGGGCATGTCTAATTCTAATGGTTCACTGTTCACAAAATATGTAAGATCGTCATTTTTCATTCTGATTACTTTATTGCTAGTTGTATAAGTTAATGTTTTTTCTTTTTCATCCCAATGATAATAAGGATCTATATATTTATTAACTAAATCCACTGGCAGGTAGAGTTTTTCTTCTACCAATTTGGGTGTGTAGTTTATTTCTACATTTTCATCTTCAATTATAACTGATAGTTTCCCTTTTTGATAGTTTGGTAATATTTCCCTCATGTTTGCTTGTTCAAAATTAGGCAGCATATCAATTATGTAATGATAAGCAAAAAATCCCCCTAGTAGCAAAAGTAAAGAAATCATTACAATTTTCATTGCTTTTTTCATTATTTATCACTCCTTGAAGGTATTATATCACAAACTTCTCGTTCATTTAACAGTTGTCGACAAAATAAATTGTTAACAAATTGTGACTAGGAATGATAGGAGTTTACTTTATTAAATTTTGTTTTTTTCACTGATGGCTACGTTGTGTTATATAGTTAAGTTTTACTTGCCTTACTCCAAAGGAACGGTCTGCGTAAAACTTAACTATATAACACTTTGTGGGTAGTGTGTGGTTTGTGTGGGAGATGTGTAAATTAGAATATAAAATATAGATTGTGAATATATAGAAGAATTTAATTTTAAGTACATTAAAAAACCACTTAAGTATTGGTGGATTAGATTGTGACAAGGGTAGAAGAATTTTATGATTTGGTTTTGGTTTTGAGCATTGCGTGTTGGATTAGGAGAAAGATTCCTATTAGGATGAATATGTCGCCAATACTAATGATTTTGGGTAGGGGATAGGGTTTAAGTATTGGGATTATGTCAGATAGTATGTATGCTTTGGTTGTATTAGTGGCTAGTACGTGTCCCATATCAAAAGATGCGTTGGCACCTTGTGGTAGATATACGGGCATTTGTCCGTTATTTAATGCTATAGGGATTAGATTAAGAATTGTACCTATGGATAATAGGTTCATAGATAATAATCTATGGTTTATTACAAGTGGTATTAATAGTATTATGTATGATGATATATGCATTATGTAGAAAGCTGTTGTGTTGATATTTATTGTGTTTCCTAGGCGAATCGCTATTATTTGGAGTAGTTGACTTGCAATGATTAAATACCATGCTTTGATTTCTATATTTTCAAAGTTGATTAATCGTCCTTTTCTGATGTATGCAACTATAATAGATAAAACAATGCCTTCGATTATCATATGGTCTCCTTATTCATACATAACTTTAATAAATTGATCAACCAAAAGAGGATTGAACTGAGTACCTTTGTTTACTTTCAATTCATCTAGAGCTTCTAGTGAAGCCATGGCTCTTTTATATGGTCTATCTGTTGTCATTGCGTCAAAGCTGTCAGCTATAGCTAAGATAGCTGATTCTATAGGAATATCAGCACCTTTTAGGGCATCTGGATAGCCTGTTCCATCATATTTTTCATGATGATGTCTGATAATGTTTGATATCTCTTTTAATGAATCTACATTACTAAGTATTCTTGCTCCCATGACAGGATGTTCTTTTATGATATCGTACTCTTCTTTTGTTAGTTTGCCTTTTTTATTGAGAATAAAATCGGGTATTCCTATTTTTCCGATGTCGTGAAGAAGCGCGGCTGTTCTAATCATTTCTACTTCTTTTTTCTTCATACCTGATGCTTTTGCAAGTTTCACAGCATATTCTTGGACACGTGTTGCATGTCCTCCTGTGTAAGCATCTTTTACTTCCAAAGCGTCATTCAATGCATGTATAGTTTCCATTGCCATTGATTGGGATTCAAAATATAATTTAAATGAATATCTTGCTACTAATAGAGGGGCGAAAAATAGAACAACTACACCTTTGCCGTATCTCATATCAGCAAGAGCCATTATTATGCCTAGAGCACCAATTCCCAATAAGCTAGGAACAATACCTTTTAAGTTGTTTACAAATGTTTCTAATATATTTTTTCCATGCATAAGATTTATCATAATCGCTACCAAGAATGAATTCAGAATTTCACATATCAATATTATTATAAGTACCACTGGAACTAATTCAGATAAAGTATTAAGAGTTCCTTTTGTATATCCAAGCACACCATATAATATTTCCCCGGCAATACCAATAACAACTACTACTTGAGAAATATTAAACATCGTTCTTGAAATCTGTGTATTAAAAATATGCCTTCTCTCTCCTTCAATTACAGGCATTCGGAAAATGAATCCTATACCAGCAACTATTGCACCAGTAGTGGGACCACATATGATCATAGCTGTTACAGTAACTGCAAGCCCAACAGAAACAGCTACTCCAGAAGGAAAAGATATTAAAAAAGTTTCAGTTACAGTAGCCAATAGTCCCCAAAAGAGTATATCTTCCGCTGGTCCTATTTCATACTTGTTATAAAGGAAATATAAAACAGCTACAGCTAATATACTCATAAAGATAATATACATCAGCATACCCTTTTTATTCTTCATTCTTATACCCCCATATATATAAAAAGTCGACTAACCAATCATATATATTCTACCAAACGCTAATCCAAGCACCTGCTGATAAAACTAATGATAATAAGCTAACTAAAGCTACAATAATTTTTTTCATTGAATATAGCCTCCTTGTTTTTCATCTCTGCTAATCCGCTATGTAGCAGGCTATATTCCTCTCCGCTAATCTCTATAAACTGAAAAAACTATAATAATTTTAGATTAGTCGACCTCTTATAACTAAAGTGTCAGCTGTAAAATGTGCCTATTTATTGAATCCATAGTAGCTCTTGCAAGAGCTTCATTGGCATCATTACCAATCTTGGCTGAACCTGTATAGATTTCTTCTCTTCCTTTTAACTGGGATGAGATACTAACAACCATAACTTCTACGTTAGATAGAGTTACCCTTCTGGCATCTTCAAATACAAATACATCATCTACCTGACAAAATTTCTCAACTGCTCTTAAAACCGTATTACCAAGTATTCTATTAATGTTACTTAATGTATTTATACCAGACATACTGCTTTCATACGCTTGTCCACATTTTTCCAATACTACTCTTACTTCAACGTTAGAACCATTGTTATTATATTCTATACTCTTAATCTTTAGTCTTGGATCAGACTCCTGTTGTACTGTATCACCTTTTATTTGGGCGATACTTACTTTTTTATAATCAATGGATATGTCAAACTCAGATATAAGAATTGCTTCTATGTCTCTTAAGATTTGCTTAGGATTCCTTCTTAAATTAGATACTATATGAATCTCTTCAATATTTTCATTCTCGTCAATAACTACTTTACAACCTTGAACCGATCTAATTTTCTTTAGATAGTTTTCCATCTTCTCGATATTCATTATGATATTAGCCCCCTCTCCAATCATTTAATGAATCTCTTTAAATTATATAGTATAAACCTAATAATTTCAATAAATATAAGATTTTTTAGGATAAATATACCATTATGAAATTATTGCAAGCTTATTGATTATGCTTATTGATTTATATAATTTATTGATTAATTCCTTTTTTAGTTCTTCATAAAGTCTAAATATCAAACATTTTAGATATTATCCTTAATATATCTCCTTCATCTATATCTTCAATATTTACACCATTATCTAGTACATCCTCTATAGATATCTTATCAACTTTATTGTAATCTTCAATGTAATTGATTGATGAAATCTTGAAATCATTGTTTTCTATGATTAATTCTATTTTCTTTACATAGTTTTTGTTGTCCAAATATGTATTAATATTAATAGTGTATTCATCATTTTTAAAAGTATCTAATAATTTTTTATTAGTATCCTTATATTTTTCTTCATGGGTTATTATCTCATAAATATCTGTACTAGTTATATTGATGCTTAATTTATTAGTCATTATCTTTTTACTAAGGCTATTGATTGTTATTGGTCTCTTTCCTTCATTAGTTATACTATTATGTACATAATCCAACGTTTGTTCAACCTTACTCATATCCAATTTGCTGTCTATTTCTTCATTGGGCAAGTTATAATAATAGCTGTTTTTTTCTACTAATGGATCAATAACAATTTTATAATTAAATTTATAGATTTTACCTAACTCTTTTTCTATTCTAAGGTTATCTTCTTTTACATCAATACTCAATTTAATTCTATTATCAGAGTTTCTTATAACACCCTCATATAAAAAAGAAATAGCATCTATAATTGTATCATCTTCCTTATTTTGAATACTTATTTCTCCAATTATATTATAATCATCATTAACTAATTTATCTATGCCTTCACATAATTTTTGTACAGATGATTTACCTATATCACTTACTGAAACATTGACAATAATTATTAGGAAAATAAATATACCACCAATAGCTATTAGTGGTATCCTTTTAAAATCAACTTTCATATCATTTCCTCCAAAAATACTTTTTGTAATTTAAAAGAATTATAGATGCATTATCTCCTGCTCCATTCTTCAAAACAACATCCTTTATATCGTTGACAATTGATTGTAAGCCTATGTTGTTTTTTAGTCGTTCAATTACTATCTTATCCATTACTTCTTTTGATATAAAATTATAAACTCCATCACTGCATAACATGAACATGCTCATTCTATCTGTATAACCAATCTTAGTGAATGGGTTAATATGTTTTCTTAGACCAATACATTGGGTTAATATATTTTTATTAGCATCAAAATACACACTATCTCTTGATAGTTGCCCTTGTCTTACTTGTGCTGCAACAAGGGAATGATCTTTGCTAATTTGTTCTAAGGAGTAAGTATCTTTTTTATATATTCTACTATCTCCAATATGGGTAATTACATACTTATCCCCATACACGAATAAAACGGTTAAAGTTGTCCCCATTTTTTTATCTTTATCCTTAGAATCGTATATTGTCCTGTTGATATTTGTAAAACAATTCAACAAACTTATTTTGACCTCAAGAAAAATATTATCGGATTCAATCATGATTTTCTCCAAATCCTTATCCCACCAATTAGTAAGCTCACAAATTGCAATTGTACTGGCAACCTCTCCTAATGAATGTCCTCCCATGCCATCAGCAATAACAAATAACCCGAATTCCATAGAATTGACTTGTCCTATCTTAATCAATATCCTATCTTGGTTCACTTCTTTAACTAATCCGCATTCACTTATTACCCCATATTCAAACTTCTTTTTAATCAATTTTATTATCCTTCCCTATAAAACCGTTGTGACTATAATTCTCTTATTAAATCAATTGATTTCAAAAGTATATTCGCAATTGGAAATTGCAACGTGAGTTCCATCATGTAATTGATATTTCTTGTTGCTAATCAGCCTTTCTTCATCTAGATATGTACCATTCTTAGAATTCAGGTCAATAATATAATATTGTCCATCCTCTTTAATAATCTTACAATGAATTCTACTTACTGAGCTATTTTCAATTATATGATCTACTTGACTATCCAACTTTCCAATTATAAAAGGATTACTGGATATGATTACCTTATTAACTATATCTCCATCTTTACTTAATAGATATGGTTCAGCCTCAATATTCAATTTTTGTTTATAATCCTCTAATAATATAGTATCTTCAGTTGAATAATCAGTACTTCCTTGTTTTATAACCATCTTCTGTCTAACATTATTACATTTTTCTTCTGTGGCATTATCAATTTCCCTTTTAGATTTTTTCTCTTCAAGGACAGGCTCTTCAAAAAGCTTAGCTCTATTCTTATATTCAACATTAAAAGAATTGACAGATGGTTCATTATAGACTTTTTTCTTATTCATGTTTATAGAATTATTCTTACCTTCTTTATTCTTCATATAATCATATGCCTTTTTTGAACTATAAAGATTCACTGCAAGTAACATACCAATGCATGCTAATAATGAAGCCATTTCTATTTCACCGGTTACATCAGAATGTAATATCCTGGATTTTAACATAATCAAAAATATTAGTACTGTCAGAATCTGAATACAGCCAATAATTATAAAATGCATATAATTCTTTTTATGAGTCGTTGATTTCCTATTATCATTCTTTTTATTTTGTTTTGGGTTAATCTCACTCTTGGTAATCTTATTATTAGCTGTCATTTCTATTTTTTTGTTATGTGGGACTCTATTATTTTCTGGTTTATGGCTTTTTGATTCTTCTGCTTTTTGTCTTTCCCTATTCTGTTCAATCAGCTTGGAAATAATAAAGTTATCTTCTGCATTGGATTTATTTTCACGATTACTGATCTTATGATCTTGTTCTATTTTAATCTTATTATCAGGCTGAACTTGGGGACTGGTTGAACTATTAATTATATTTTCTATAGTATTTATATTGAAATCATGTTGCTTACATGCTGTTATTAATCTATGAATAATCATTACTGCATTTACATCTTCTTGACTAACTTTATCAAAAAAGAATTCAATAATATTTTTTGTATCCTCAAGAATATCCCTATGGCAGTTATCAAAAGGTGTATATACATAACAAGGTAAAAAACCATTGGGATTAATATAAATCATATCCGGCTGCAATAATATTTTATTAGAATTCAGATAATATTTTTCACAGTCTTTAATAATTCCTATTAGATTAGCAAAAAAATTGTTCAAATCACTAGAAGTCAACTTTTTCCTTTCTAGTACTTCTGTTAATTTTTGCTTAGATGTAATATTGTAGTATAGCTTTTTTTCTGTGTTAAGTGTTCTTATGTTAAGGTCCAGAAAGGAATCAATAGAATTCCTCTCCAACATCTCAACTTCATAATCTTCTATATGGATATCATCATCTGCTTTTATTACCAGATAACTGTTTATAGCGTCTCTTTCATATGTAATATTAGTATTCATCAATTACATCCTTTCATCATGTGTAAAATTCAAGATTATGACTCTGGATCATATACTCCTTTAGCATCCCCAGTTATCTTTTCAAGAATATTTTCTACCAACTCAGTTATTTTATCTTTAAATATAACTGCTAAACCTACTAATACTATGATAATAAGCGCTATCTCAACAACTCCCATACCATCTTCTTCTTTCCAAAATCTTTTTAAAGTATCTAACATAGATTTATCCTCCTAATATTTTATTTATATGTTTTTCTATAGTAATTTACACTCCAAGAGACATGAACGCTGGCATCATTACAATAATAATAATGATGATGAACATGATACCCATAGGAATAAGCAGCTTGGAACTAGCTTTTTCACCAGCTTTTTTAGCTACATTTTTTCTTACATCCCATGCCTCATTGGCTTGATTTTGAAGTGCCATTACTAATGTATCATTACCTTTTCTTATATTTTGAACAATAACTGTAGTGAATCTCATCATTTCTGGTATCTTGCATCTCTTACCAAAATCTTCATAAGCTTTCACCTCAGATAGTCCATTATTAATTTCTTGAAGAGTTTCCAACATCTCTTCATACAAGAATAGCTTACCAGCTCTGCCTGTTGTAATATCCTCGTAGTAATCCTTAGATATCTTATTCCATGAACGACTTAAAGTCATTCCTGCATTCAACAAGAGAGTAAGTTTTATTACAAACTCCGGAAAGCATTTCCTGATTTCTAAATTTCTGTCTTCAACTTTTTTCTTGACTTCATAATCCTTTAATAACACTAATAGAATAATTACTATCAAACCAAATATTAAGAACTTCAAACTATCATTGCCATCTGATTTTAATAACCAGCTTATTTTTCCCTTATGCCCTTTTATGGTGGTAGGTAAAATAACTTCATCATCAGATCTATTCAATAGATTATCAGTTGACAACTCCTCTTTTATGGCTTTTTCAATCAACTCTAGCTTTTCAGCTTTTGTCAGTGTCTTTGGATATACTTTCAGATCTATTATCTTATCAATGCTTTCCCCTGCATATGTCAGTTTTGCAGTAATATTTGTTTCATTACCCTTATCTGTAATATTGTTATAATCTAACTCACCATTCTTTTCTATGTATGGACAATCAATAGTCCATTTAATCTTGATATTTTTACCAGGAAACCACTTGACTAGATTCAATTTTTTATCTATGACTTTTAGATTGAGGTTATCTCCTAGTATATAATCAGGCAGTTCATCAGCGGCTTCTTTTAATATATTTCTTGCTTTTTCCTTATCTGGATTTTCCTCTGGAACTAATACTGTTATATCCTTAACATCTTTTTTCCCATCAATCTCTATCTGTGCTTGTAAATCATAGGATACATTTCCCTTACCTAATGAAGGTTTTTTTATGGTATTATTCATAAGGCTGCTGCTATCATTACCCTGAAAACTCATTATCAATGTTATGAATAAAACACCAATAAGGGACATTATTGCAAGAGATATTTTTTCTCCTTGATGCATTCTAAGTCGAAAGTCATATTCCCTCTTACCGTAGATTAGATATATATTATCTCTAACGTTTTTATTAGCTTTCAATTTTTTACCAAAAACTTTATCTAATATGAATAGAGATGTAGGAATTAATTCCTTTAGTTTATATTCCTTCTTATCAATGCATTCCATCTCTTCTTTATACATATTTTTAGTTAGGAAAAAAACTGCAAATAACCCTATAAGTATAATAAAGCTTATTATTCCAACTACCATAAGCTACACCTCTATATCCGTCATTTTTTTACCTACTCTATAACTAACAGCAAATAAGATAAGGCAGACAGTCATTAATATTCTCCCTGTAAGAGTAGAATACATAACATCCAAATACCCTGGCGAGGACATTTGAAGATAGATGATGATTCCTGGAACCAATAGACTAAGTATCCTCTGTTCAAATTGTTTACTTGATACTAGTACTTCTATCTCGTTTTGTATTTCAATCTTTTCACTTATTACGTTAGAAGTATATCTTATTATGCTGATAATATTACCACCTGTTCTTTTTGCTGTGATGAATACATTGGAGAAATTAGTAATATCATCAATTGATGCTCTAGAAGCAAAATCCTGTATAGCATCTTCTATGGTTTCATTCATTTCAATCTTTCTAACTATATATTCAAATTCTAAGATAATATATGTATCTGTTTCAGGATATAATATCCTCAAATCACTTAGAACAGATTTGAAGGCACTTTCTATAGACTTTCCTGCTCCTAAAGAAGAAGATAATGCATAAATAGCCTCTTTAAATTGAAGCCTTAATTCCTTCTTCCTTTTCTTAATTAACTGAGGCTTCTTATATTTAGGATATAGTAATCCTATAAAAGAAAGTATTACCGCAATAATATGATTGTTATAAAATAACATACAGAGTAGATAAACTCCTGCCATAGCTATTGCCGAATATTTAACTCTTTCAAGGATATTCATATGATACTCATCATAATTAATCAGCTCATTATTAGTCTTATCACTCATATCTCTTCTCCAACTTCTACTCCTGCCATAATAAATTTATCTCTATGTATTAATTTATTACCAGTTCTAATAAGTTTCCCTTCAACTCTGGAATTGCTCTCATTGTTTTTACCGGATTCGTGAAATTCATATAGTGGATTAAGTATTATATTGCCCTTCTCATATCCTTTAATTTCAGTTATTTCAAGAACCCTTCTTGATTTATCCCTAAGCCTTCCTAGATGTATCATTATATCTATAGCAGAAGCTATCTGCTGTCTAATAGCCTCAAGTGGCATATTTGCACCAGTTAGAATCATCGTCTCCAATCTGCTTAACATATCTTTTGTAGAATTGGCATGTCCTGTTGATAAGGACCCATCATGTCCAGTATTCATGGCTTGTAACATATCCAGTGCTTCTTCACCTCTGACTTCACCAACAACTATTCTATCTGGACGCATTCTCAATGAAGATTTAATCAGATCTCTAATGCTGATCTTCCCTTTACCCTGGACATTTTCATTCCTGGTTTCCAATCTAACAAGATTATCAACTGATCTGATCTGCAACTCAGCTGAATCTTCAATAGTAATAATTCTCTCATCTCTAGGTATAAAATTAGATAGTACATTAAGAAATGTTGTCTTACCAGAACCTGTTCCACCGCAAATGAAGATATTATATCTTGCTTTCACCATCTTATCCAAGATATCTGCTACTTCTTTTGATAGACTTCCCCACTGTATCAACTCTTCTATGCTAATTGGCTTATCGGGGAATTTTCTTATAGTTACTATTGGACCATTTAATGCTATTGGAGGTAAAACAATATTTATTCTTGAACCATCTGAAAGTCTTGCATCTACAATAGGAGAGGATTCGTTGACTATTCTATTAACCTTAGCTACAATCTGTTGAATGACATCTTCTAATTTGACAGTACTTTCGAAACACCCATCAATCTTCTTGATTCTTCCTTTTCGTTCTATGAATATATCATCTTTCCCATTTATCATGATTTCTGTGACAGATTTATCTTCTAGAAGAGGCTGCAATACATCAAGTCTCCTGATGGAATTAAAAAGTTTATCCCCTAATTCATATCTTTTTGTTATACTGACATACTCTTCTCTAGATTTCTCTTTTATTACTTCGTCGATTATATCTTTAATATCTTCATCAGTAGGGTCTTTCGTCAAATCTATTCTATTTCTAACTACATCCTTTAAATTATCCAAATCTGCTGTCAACTATTTCCCCTCACTTTTAATATCTTTAGTTACATAATCACTTAATACTCTACCAAAACAACTATCCAGATTAATATTGCTTATCTCACCTATATCAATTAATAAATTATTATCATAAGGGATGTATATCTGTACTTCCTTATCCATCATGGATACCCCTTCTAACACTTCATTATCTTTTTTAGTGTTATTAATGATTATCCGTACATTAGCATTTACATCTTCTATATCCATCTTTTTTAAGCTATTATACATATGATTCAGTTTCGTTAAAGCCATCTTATCTATATTAGTCAATAACAGTACCTCTTCACATGCTTGAAGTAATTTCAAATTTTTCTCACTGAGATTAGAATCAAAATCTAATACTATCCTTTCATAATTCGAATTATTCCTTATATAATCTATTAACTCTATCCATTCATTAATGGAGACTTCATGAATGTCTTTGTAACAATATGGTGGTGAAAAATAGTCCATACCTGAATCATTATCAGTATTTTTCAATCCTTCAATCTTCATCATGAGATTTTTATTTTTTTGCTTGATGTAATATAATAAATCAGAGAGATTATTAGTATTATTACATTCCAATATGGTCTTGTAGGAAGCCATTTCTTCCAAGCTTAAAAATAAGGTTTTAAAACCATTTATGGCATATTGCTTAGCCAGACCAACTGATACAGTTGTCTTGCCACTTCCCCCTATAGGAGAATAAACACCTATTACTTTTGTTCCAACGGTATTTTTCTTGACTATTATTTCATCCTTGCTGTTTTTTGAAAAAATACTTATGAGTTCTCTTGCGACAACATCTCCTGGTTGATATTTATTGATGTAAGGATATGTAAGCAGACTCTCTGGAACTCTATCAGGTGTATTGATTATTGTCACCTGTATATTTGACAAATCAATGTCTTCTGTCATTAGTTTTGGAGATATCAATAAAATATCTGCTTTTGCTGTCTCCAGATATTTAGTAAGCAACTCCTTCTCTGTAAAAGAAATAACATTATATTCTGTTTCATGCCATGAAGATAGAAATCTTGATATTGCATTTAAATAACCTTTGTCATAATCTGCTATAATAATATTTAATCTAATCATATCATCCTCACTCCAAGTATAATTTGGTACTCTCCACTATTAACCAAGTATCTTAAGCTCAAAAAGCATTTGATATATGGTACCTGCTCCTATTGCATATGATAATCTTATTACATGACTTTTATCTTCTTTATTGAGCTGGTCATATATTCCAACCTGTCTATTGATAATAATGTTACGTATAAAATTGAAAAAATGTTTTAATCTGATTATAAGATTTCTTTCTATTAGCATTTTCATCAGTGCCATGAATCCAGCAGCTATAAGCATATACACAGATGATTTCATCAAGAACTCTAATCCTAATAGTCCACCTATGACTCCTATCAATTTAATATCACCAGCACCTAACATTCTAAGGATAAACAACACAAATAAGACTAGTATAGGTAATGATAATCCCATTAACCAATTAACTAATCCTGTAACGCCTAACTCAACACAATTGACAATAAGTCCAGCGGCTGCAAAGAATAGGATAACCGAATTTTTAACTGAATAACTTTTTGTGTCCGTATATATTACGAAAATCAATAATATACAAACTAGAACGTACTTCATTATAGGAATCATATTATTGTTCCTTTCTTGCAAATAAACTATTATTAAATTTTATTATAAAATGATATTTGTAACTGAATCCACGACAATCATACAGAAATTAACTATTTATATATTGAATATATAACTAAATTATTAATCTAATTTACTTTTAAGATATAATAGATGTGTTAAAATAAAATTAATTAAAATTAAATATATTTTCCCCTCAAAACATCCCCTTAATACATATTATATGAAATTTATAGAGAAATGTAAAGATATTTTTGGTATTTACGTATATTTTGTTGAATTTTGTTATATTTTTATCTATTCATAATTAATTACTTTAGTTTCTTATTCTTATTAATATGAATAATGATAAACATATTAAATAAAGGTAATAAAAAAGCCACATATGATATTTTAACTTAATCATAGTGACTATAATTATTATAAAAACTTATCAACCAATGCCAGGGAATATAATAACAGAAATCCAGGGACTCCTAAAATGCCTACTACAAAACCATTTACTATATTCAACCCAACAAATAGTCCTAAGCCTTTTAGTATAAAATTGAAGCCATATATTGCACCTAAGCCGATGCAGCCTCTTATTAAAACTAATAATACTTTCTTAACTGGTTTCATAAGCATTGAAAACAATATAATAATTAAACATAAAACAAAAATCCATATAATTAATTGATTGTTTTCCTTCTACCCCCTTTACCAAATGAATATCTATTAATTTTATCCGTGGTATCTTACATATATTGAGTAAACAAGTTATCATTTATTATATTATATGTTGTCTATACCTATATATTCTTATTTTAATAAAAAAATGTACTATATTCATTACACAAGAATCATCGTATTTTAGCAATGATATTCATTTGTTTAGCTTGGTTTATCAGGTACTCATATTTTAATTGCATAGCTTTAACCTCATATATGCAGCTATCGATTAATTCTGGGTCAGTAACTACATCAAAATTACTATAGGCAGTATCCAAAGCTCTTTTAGTAATCTCAATATTTTTAAGTAAAACTTCTTCTTCATTCAACTCACTAGCATTTTCATTTTGCATAGCTAAATTTACATTATTTATAAAACTCATATTCTATACCTCTTAAAAATTTATTTTATTATATAGTATAGTCATAAATTAACTATTTATTCTTTTTTTGGAAAAAACAGTAAATGAAAATTTGTAAAATATAGAATTGTTGCTTAATGAATAATTAAAATGAATTGAACTATTTGATAAAATTTTGTTTAACTATATATTATTCAGCACTGTAAAGATATTTAATTTATTAATTATGTTGATAACTTCCTTTGTATCTTTTGATTTGAACTTTCTTAGTATACTTCTTATTTGAGATTTGACTGTTGATTCTTCAACAAACCTTATATCGCAGATCTCACTTCTTGATTTGCCCTCACATAACAACTTGAGAGTTTCTAACTCAGTACTTGTAAGTGTAGAAACTATATTAATGTAAAAAAGCAAACTTTCTTCATTACCTTTTATTCTTTTAAATTCACCACGTAATTTTTTAGCGATATTGGGTCTAATAGGAGAAGAATCTCTATAGGCATCTTTTACAGCAGAAAGAATTACATCTGCTTTTGCATCCTTTAAAACATAATCAACTACACCTGCTTGAAAAGCACTGAAAATAAGTTCGTCTTCTTCATAAACTGTAAGCATAATAATTTTTATATTAGGAAAATGCAATAATATTTCATGAGTAGCCTTAATACCTGCAGTATGGGTTTCCATATGAATATCCATCAAAATAACATCCGGCTTGTGTAAAGAAGTTTTTAAGATCGCTTCATATCCATTTTGGGCTGTATGTATTTCAATTATTTCTGGATCTTTTTTCAAAATGTTATTAATTCGTTTACATACTGAAGGAATATCATCTACAATTAATACTTTAATACCCTGCTCCATCTATTTTCCTCCTCTAAAATTAATCATGTAAATGATTATAATTTAATTGTAAATCAAATGAATTAAAATTATGGGTTGAATTTTTTTCAACCTTTACATAATCAGTGGTAACATAATCTTTATGGTGGTACCTTTGTTTTTAGAACTCTCTACAACAGTATTGCCATTATGGATATCAATAATCTGTTTTACATATGAAAGTCCTATACCCCAATTATTATCCCCTGTCTTTGTTGTATAGAATGCCTCAAAGATCTTGCTTTGTATTTCTTTTTCCATTCCAATACCATTATCATGAACTGATATTATTACCCAATCATTAATAACTTCTGTTAGGATATTTATAATTCCACTAGCATCATCACCAGCTTCAATAGCTTCTATGGCATTCTTAATCATTACATTCAAGCACTCTCCAATATGTTCTTCATCAATGAATGCTCTTGGATTCAAACTGGTCAGTTTGTAATTCAGTAATATGTCATTTGGCATACTAGCAACCTGATTATTAACAAAGTCATCAATAAAATCATTGATATAAGCGGGCTCAAGAATAATGCTTTGACTCTGGATACGTTTATGCATTTCATTCAATCGCTCTATGGTCTGCTTTGATATATTATTGATAGTATTTGCAGTTTCTAATAAATCAGTATTATCCTTTAATTCATCAATCAATATCTCGCTCTCAAATTGTATAGCCAACAATTGATTCTTTAAGGAATGACTTAATGCCCTGATACCAAAATTATTCTTCTTCAAAATCTTATGTTTACTATGATGCTCTGAACTATATACTTTCTTCAAGGACTTATATTTCAGTGTGGCAAAGAGCATAATAGTGAAACAGAAAACACTTAGATATGGATAGATATAATAAATAAAAGAAGGTATCATTTTAGGTTGTTCATATATCAAATAAGTGGTTCTTTGATATATACTCACCAATATTGCTGGAGCCCATGAAAAAGTGATTAAATGAAAAGTAATGATGCAAAGTAACCCTACTAGATTAAAGAAATAGTATTCTCTTATAATAGGAAGGTTCTTTCTTCTTAGAAATTCCATAATCAAAAATATCAATGGTATGATTAACATAAGCAAATTATAAACCTTGGTAAATGAGTAAAATGATTTATACAAGGAATTGAATGCATCATAACCAAGAATGTTTAGACTCAAAGTAATCTTATAAAGTTCTCTATAAATCTCTGGATCATACAATATTAATTGAACAACCAATAGAATACATGGAATATATGAAGCTAATCTAGGTTTCCTATATCCATAGATAAAATAGATCATGTATAAATACATACATGCAACAAATAATAATGTACCAATATTAATGAATCTTATCACATTGATTATGTTGACTTCAGAATAGACTAAATCATTCCATACACCAAAAGGAACATAGAAGAAATACTTGACTATCACATATGATAAGTTCAATTTGGCTAGATATTGCAATAATCCCAATAAAGACATACTCCATCCTATAATACTACCTATCAGAAAATATGATGTAATGTTCAAAGGGTTCTTGGCAAACACGAAAATAGCAAAAACCAAAAATAATACGGTTATATATAACATGTCTTCACCTACGATTTCAAAATGGAAAATTAATGGACAAGGGCTGATAAAACATCAACTTTACATATGATACAAAATATATCATTATATTACTACAAGGTAGCATCGCTTGTAAAGATGATAATTTTGTAATTAGTTAGAAAAGATTATATACATAAAAAAATTATTCTCAGTTATAAATCATCTTTAAAAGCACAAGACTAAAAATATATAAATCATATGGGAGGAACAGAAATGAAAAAAATACTTTCAATTTTATTAGTAGCAATGATGATTGTCACATTAGCTGGTTGTGGTTCTAAAAACTCAGAGAACAATGAAAAACCAGGTGATAAAGATTCCACTAACACTGATAAGAAAATAACTTTAAAAGTTATGGATTGGAGTGACAGCTCAAAAGCTCAAAAAGAAGCATTTTTTGAAGAATATAAAAAGAATAATCCTAATATTAATATTGAATATACTTGCCTTACAATGGATCAGTATAAAAACACTATTTTATCAGCAATCAACTCTGGAGATGCTCCTGATCTATTCCCACTTCCAGGTGGCATGGATTTAGGTTCCGTTGTAAAAGAGGGTTGGTTCCAACCATTAGAAGGTCTAGTAAGTGATAATTTCAAAGATACATTTGTAGATGGGGTATTTAAAGAAGGCGTTAACGTAATAGATGGAAAAGTATATTCCATTCCAGAAGTACTTCAATTACCTAATTCAATCATATTCTACAATAAAGATTTGTTCAAAGAAGCTGGTTTAGATCCAGAACAACCTCCAAAAACTTTCTCTGAATTAAGAGAATATGCTAAGAAAATCACTGAAGCAGGTAATGGCGAATTCTATGGAATAATTGAAGGTGGACAACAAGTAAACAGATGGAAAACAGCTGCTCATGACTTTTCTGCTCTAGGTGGTAGCGGAATGTCAGAATTCTCACCTGTCAGCTTATTGACTGGCGAATCAAGCTATGCTGATAAAGCTATGGTAGAGACTTTTGAATTATTTAAAGGTATGGCTGAAGATGGAAGTTATCATCCAAGTACAATGAGCATAAGAGCTCCTGAAGCTAGAGCGTTATTTGGTGCAGGAGAAGCTGGTTTTATCATTCAAGGTGTTTGGTGTATTGGTGTTTGGAATGCTAACAACCCTGATTTGGATCTAGGTATTGCATCACAAGTAATTTCTGATAATGGTAGACAAGGTTCAGTCGCAATGGCTACAGCAAATGCATGGATGGGTATATCAGCTACATCTGAACATCCAGAAGAAGCAGCAAAATTATTAGAAGCACTATATTCCAAAGATTATAACTATCAAAAAGATTGTGTTTCAGATGGAGTATTCTTCTCTCTTGTTAAAGGTGTCAATGATGAGTATTTAACAAACCCATTATTAAAAGATTATTATGAGGCTGCAACATCAACAGCAACAGTAGCTCCAAATCCAAAAACTGAAAACCCTGCAACATCACAATTCTTCTTACAATATAACGATGTAAGCCCAGCGGTTGGAGATTTATTACAAGGTACAGTAGCAGGAGCAATCAGCGATATAGAAGGTAGTCTAAAAGTATTAGCAGAAAAAGTTAATAAAGAATTTGATAGAGCATTAAAAGCAGCTAACGAAAAAGGAGCCAATATTACTAAGGATGACTTCAAATTTGATTGGGACCCAATGACTAATTATTAATTAATGCTTATAAAATGCTGCGACCTAATAGTTGCAGCATTTATATTATCAAAAAGGAGAGAACATAATGCAGCAAGTAGATAGTAGGAAAAATATATTTTCTATTAAAGATAAAAAAAATGTAAAATGGTGTTGGATATTCATGCTTCCAACTATAATATTATATCTCATATTCACTGCATGGCCAATATTTTCAAGTTTCTATTACGCCACTATGAATTGGTCAGGATTAAGTGTAACCAAAGAATTTGTTGGATTAAAAAACTTCATTGAAGTAGCCAAAGACCCTTATTTTTGGTCTGCCTACTGGAATAGTTTCAAATTCATGTTTGGTGTTGTTCCAATTCATCTAGTAATTGGATTATTATTGGCTGTTGTTTTAAATAATAAACTATTAAAATTTGCAAAAGTATACCGTACATTGTTCTTTTTACCAGTTGTAACAACCGCATCTATTGTAGGTATCATCATGATTTTTATCTTAGGTGCAGATGGTCCTGTTAACTCATTATTAATGTCCATAGGTTTAATAAAGAACCCAATCAACTGGTTAGGTGACCCAAAATACGCTATGGGTTCCGTTATTCTTATATCTGGATGGAAAAATCTTGGTATAAATATGATTTACTGGCTGGCTGCCTTACAAAGTATACCATCAGAATTATATGAAGCTGCTAAAGTAGATGGATGTAACTCCAGACAAATATTCAGACATATTACTTTCCCATTAATTATACCTATTGGAGCAGTTATTGCTTTACTTAACATAGTAGGTTCCCTAAAAGTATTTGATATAGTCAAAACAATGACTAATGGTGGTCCTTTCTTTTCTACAGACGTTGTATCCACTTATATCTATAGATATGCGTTCTCAAGTGAAATGGGTCTTCCAAGAATCGGATATGCTTCAGCAGCAGGTATTTTCTTTGGAATAACAATAATTATTGTAGGTTTTACTGCAAACTATTTCAAAAAGAAAATCAAACAAAAAAGCTCATTAACACAAAACTAATAACTGGTGGTGAATAAAATTGAAACGAACTAAAATAAAAAACAAAAAAATAGGTTTAACACATTTAATATTGATATTGGTTTCTTTTGTATGGATTTATCCTTTTATCTGGATGGTAAGTGCATCTTTCAAGACACAAGATGAAATATTTTCACAAGGATTGAACCTGATACCAAAAAACTTTAATTTTGATAATTTCATTAGAGCATGGAATAACGCTAATTTTGAAGCCTACTTCCTTAACTCTATCATTGTAACAGTTAGTACTGTTTTATTAGTATTGATACTAAGTGCCATGATGGGATATGTAATGGGACGATATGAATTCAAGGGTAAGAAAGCAGTTTTACTCATCTTTCTAGCAAGCATGGTTATCCCTCTTGGATTCACTATTATACCAATATACCAAGCCATCAAAGCTTTAGGTCTTATGAACACAAGATTAGGTCTAATATTAGCTGAGTCAGGAGGCTCCCACATAATATTCATTCTACTTTTTGCTGGATTCTTCAAAGAAATACCAAAAGAATTAGAAGAAGCAGCTATTATGGATGGATGTGGATTCCTTAGGATCTTTATTAATATTATGCTTCCTTTATCTAAACCAATTATTGGTAGTGTAGTAATTATGCAGTTTATCTGGACATGGAATTCATTCTTATTACCACTTGTTTTAACATTAAGTAAAGAAGGACTTCGTACATTAGCGGTAGGTCTTTATGCTTTTAAAGGTGAATATGTTGTAGATTGGACTGGTATAGCTGCCGGAGGTACTATTTCATTGATACCAATAATAATAGTCTTCGTAGTATTACAAAAATATTTTGTAGAAGGAATAGCTGGTTCAATAAAAGGATAGATAATCCTATAGATATATTAAAATTACAATGATTAGTACAACAGACAAAAAAGCTGTAGATGATAAATATCTACAACTTTTTATTTATAATTAGTAATTTTTATTTTCCATACTAGCAAACTTAGTGTATTGTCCCATCCATACCAGATGAATAGTTCCAGTTGGGCCATTACGTTGTTTAGCTATTATCAATTCACCTTGATTCTTAGCTTCTGATTCAGGATTATAGTATTCATCTCTATACAAGAACATAACTACGTCAGCATCCTGCTCAATAGCTCCTGACTCTCTTAAATCCGATAACATAGGTCTATGGTCAGCTCTAGATTCACAAGCACGGCTTAGCTGGGATAATGCTACAACAGGTGCTTCCATTTCCCTGGCAAGGGCTTTTAACGAACGTGATATTTCAGATATCTCCTGTTGTCTTGATTCTGTTTTACCATTACCACTCATTAGCTGTAGATAGTCAATCAGTATTAGATCAAGTCCTTTTTCCAGTTTTAATTTTCTACATTTAGCTTTCATCTCTGAAACAGTAATACCTGGCGTATCATCTATGTATATTGGAGCATTAGATAGAACACTTGAACCACTTGCTATTTTTGCCCAGTCTTCATCTTCCAAATCGCCAGTTCTAACCTTTTGTGCATCCACCATAGCTTCAGAACATAATAGACGATTGACAAGCTGTTCTTTTGACATCTCCAGGCTAAATATAGCTGTTGCAGCATTTTCTTTAATGGCTGCGTGTTGTGCCATATTAAGGGCAATAGCAGTTTTTCCCATAGAAGGTCTTGCAGCAATCAAAACCAAATCTGAAGGCTGTAATCCAGCGGTTTTATAATCAAGATCAATAAATCCGGTAGGTATACCTGTGACCTTACCTTGATTTTTATGTATAGTCTCTATTTTATTTAGAGTAGGCACCACTAAATCTTTAATAGAAGAAAACTCTTCTGTACGTCTATCTTGCATAATATTGAAGATTTTTTCTTCTGCACCATTAAGAACATCTTCTAATTTATTTTTCCCATCATAGCTTTCATCAATTATCTCTCTGCTGGTTTTAATTAATTTTCTAAGAACAGCCTTCTCCTTAACAATCTGAGCATAATTCTTGATATGAGCAGATGTTGGAACAGCTACAGCTAATTTAGATAAATAATTAATTCCACCTATCTGATCTAGAACACCTTCATCTTTTAATTTGTTTTCAAGTGTAACCAAGTCAACTGCTTTATTTTTATTATATAAATCAATAATCGCTTCAAAAATCACTTTTAGATCAGGTTGATAAAAATCATCAGGCATCAAGGATTCTGAACCTGTAGCTATTGCTTCTCTATCCAGTATCATTGAACCAATAACCGATTGCTCAGCCTCTAAGCTATATGGTGGTAATCCTTTTATTTCTGCGTCCACCACAATCCCCTCCAAACTATTAGTCCATACTACGTATATATATACATAGTTTAAATATATAAATTAAACCTTATTAAAATGGGTGTATAAGTCTAATATATATATTACTTAAGTTAATTATAACAGCCTAGTTATCATTAATAAACTTGTATTTATTACTAATATAAAAATTACTTTAGTAAACATTAATTACATCTATATATGTTTTTGGTAATGAAACATCAAGACCCTATAAGGGTCTTGTATTAATTTTACTTAGGTTTTATAACTCTTGAACTTTTACTTTTAACTCAGTCTTAACTTTTGCGTTTAATTTTATTGGTATGATATGAGTTCCTAGAGATTTTATTGGTTCTTTAAGTTGCATCTTCTTCTTATCAATGTCAAAACCTAATTGTTCTTTTGCAGCTTTTGTAATTTCCTTCGTTGACACTGAACCAAAGATTCTACCTCCATCTCCAGCTTTGATTTTTATTGTTACTTCACTACCTTTAATCTCTTTTGCCAATTCTTTAGCCTGTTCAAGTAATTCTTCCTGTCTTCTCATTTCAGATTGTTTCTTTAATTTCATATCATTAATAGAAGACTTAGTAGCTTCAACTGCTAATTTTTTAGGAAATAGGAAGTTTCTAGCATAACCATCACTTGTATTAACTAGATCTCCTTTTTTACCTACCTTCTTAACATCTTCTAATAGTATTACTTTCATTTTTTCTCACCTTCCTCTAAGTATTCATCAATTGTATCTTTTAGGATTTCTATAGCACCATCTATAGTATTATCATGAAGTTGAGCACCTGCAACACTTAGGTGTCCCCCTCCTCCTAATTTTTCCATTATTAGCTGCACATTGATATCATCAAAAGAACGGGCACTTATATATATTATACCATCAACATTCGTTAATACAAATGATGCCTTAATACCAGATATATTAAGTAATTCATCCGCGGCTTGTGCAGTAACCAAGATTGGATTTTGAATATCTGATGGACATATTGATATAGCCATTTTATCCCTGTATATCTCTGAGTCCCTAACTGCTGTTGCTCTAGCTTTATATGATTCCATATCATTTTTGAATAACTTTCTTACTCTAACCACATCTGCACCATTTCTTCTTAGGTAAGCAGCTGCTTCAAAGGTCTTGACCCCTGTTTTTATTACAAAATTCTTGGTATCTACTGTAATACCAGCAAATAAAGCTTCAGCTTCCATAGGTCTAAGCTTAACCTTATCCGAAATATATCTTATTATCTCAGTTACCATTTCACATGCAGAGGAAGCATAAGGTTCAATATAACTTAAAACAGTATTCTCAATATGCTCTGCCCCAACTCTATGATGGTCAAAAACAACAACATTGTTCACATATTTAAATAATTCTTCGCATTCGGTATAACTTGGTCTGTTAACATCAACAACCACAAGTAATGTATTCTCATTTGCATAATTTACAGCTTCTACATTATCTATAAAAAGGTCTTCACCATAATTATCATCTTCAATAAAACGTTCATACAAAGGTCTGACAGCTGATGTAATCTCATTAAGAACAATATGAACAGGTTTATCCAATAATCTTGCACAGCTATAGATACCTATAGCAGCACCTAATGAATCTAAATCTTGAACTTTATGTCCCATGACAATAACTTTATCGCAATCTTCAATAAGCTCTCTAAATGCATAAGCTTTTATTCTAGCTTTTACCCTTGCACTTTTTTCTACTCCACGAGTTTTACCTCCATAGAATAGGAATTTATCACTTTCTTTTATAACAGCCTGGTCTCCACCTCTTCCAAGAGCTAAATCAATAGCAACTCTTGCAAAATCCATTGACTGTATATAAGAATAATCATTGACTCCAAGTCCCATACTTAAAGTAACCGGTAATTCATTACCAATATTAATTTCTCTGATAACATCTAATATGGCGAACTTGTCTTCATGTAGATCTCTTAGATATTTCTTTTGAAATATTATCATATACTTGTCTTTTTCAAATTTACGAACAACACCATCAATCTTTTTGGCGAACTTGTTTATATTCCTGTCAATAAGTGCAACCAACAGCGGTCTTCTAACATCTTCGATACTTTGAAAAGCTTCTTCGTAATTATCAATATACAAAAGGCCAACAACTGTTTTTTGGTCATCATTCTTTGTTTGTAACTCTTTTTCATTAGTTATATCAAAAAAATATGTTGCATAGATAATACCGCTATCACTCATTCTATCATATGCATCCAAAGTATTATCGTCATCTATTTCAAGACTGCGGATTATCACTCTATATATTTTATCCTCTAAAGATATCTCTTTTTCAAAAACAGTATCATCTTCAACAGGCAAGATAGTAGAATTAAGGTGAGGTATAAGTGCATTGATGTTTTTGTCCAGAATCTTTTTTTCACCTATCATTGTCTCAAATTCTTCATTGAACCATCGTATTCTTCCATCAATATCTAACAGAATATAAGGTATCTGAAATTTTTGCAGAAAGTTCTTCTGTAAAGTACCAAAAGTAAGAGCATAATTTATTACCTCGCTCATTAAGTGTCTTTTGGAAACAACTCCAATAAAAAAACTTACAGCTACAGCAACTAATAAAAATGCCAGTGAAATGATACCTGCAGTAATATTGATATAAAATAATATTAAGGTCAATATAAATAGAAAGGCAAGATATATTAAAGGCCACCTAAAATAACTTTCTATTTGTTTATTCATTTGAATTTTCTTATTCATATAATCTTCTCCTTTAAGATTTAAAGAAGTTCCATATTATTATCTTCCTATTTTAGAATTTTAATGCTTATTATGCATTATTTAATTTAACTCTAATCTGGAAAACACTATCTATAAAACCTGCTACTACAAAATAAGCTTGGAAAAAGACAAGACAAAAGATAGAAACTAATATCAGTAGACTTCTTCTTCCAGCACTCCTAACTCTCTTAATTACTGATACTTCAAATAATATCCCCAATAAAAATAACATCACTGTTAGAATAACCAATATATTATTAATAGCTATAAGAAAATAACTGTTGCTGCTTAAATTAAAAGCTTTGGTGCAAATAGTGATTAATAAAAACACAATCATGCTTCTAGAAACTTTCAATCCTAATATATTTCCTAATCCATGATCATAGAGCTTTGCTTTAATAGCTATTACTCTAATACACAAAATAGATATAAAGGATATACCTAAACATAATAGATATAATAAAGCAGGATAATAATACTTCATGAAATGAAAAGTATTCTTAAATGTTCCCATAGCAATGGAATATTCTTGTATTGAATTAGTATTAGCTTTAAAAAATCCGCTATATACATTAGTGAATTCAATTTCCAATGCATCTATAATATTAAAATACCCTTCTATAACATCAATCTTACAGATATATTTCAATGAAATTATAGCGCATAAAAAACATACAAACATCAATAAACTTGTAAATGATAAAGCCTTTGAAAAAGCTATTTCCTCTTTTACTATATAACTAATGATAAAAGCAGGCAGTATTATCAGCATGCTATATAAAATAAAATCCTCAATACCGTATAACATATAAATTCCAATAGAAACTGCTAACATACAACATATCAATCTACTATCTACTTCGTATTGCAAACTATATATTGCAATAGGTATAAAAACGATAAAGCTTAAAAATATTACTTCTCCCCTTGTTAAAAATAGATAACTATATAAAGCATTAACAATCAATATTATTAAAAGAAGTATATATCTAGCATTACTACTTTTTTTCATAATAACCTCCTATATTTTGAAATACATTCAAAATATATTGTATATCTATATTTGTCTAGACTTATTAAGATGTTTTGATAATGTAAGTATCTCTTGTACCCATTCAGAATTCTCAGCATCCTGTAAACTAGCCAAACGTAATTTATTTATTAATTTAACATCAAGAGCTTCGTTTGAAACACCTAATCTATCCGATAATAAATAAGAAAGAATAATTATATCAGCTAAAATATCAATATTCTCATTATTGTCACCTGTATTGCCTTCAGCCATGTTTGAAAACAAAGCAGATACATTTGAAAGCAGCTGACTTTTTAACCTTTCAATAATCCTAATGGTCTTAGTAATATCAAAGTCCCCTTTATACATAGACATAACTACAGTCCCCTTTTACTTTTTATAATTATTTATATCTATTTGACATAAGTTATTTTATCTATTTACATAGATTAATCATATTATAACATTTAATGGAAGATATGAAAAGTTAAGAAATTATATTAATGAGTTCATGTCAAATAATTAATAAAGGCTCTGATTACTCAGAGCCCTAAAATATCTATATTAATCAACTGTATAAGGCATTAATGCTATATGTCTTGCTTGTTTAATAGCTACTGTTAATGCTCTTTGATGTTTAGCACAATTTCCAGTGATTCTTCTTGGAAGAATTTTTCCTCTTTCGGAAACATATCTTTTTAATTTATTTACATCTTTATAATTAATTGTTGCTTTTTTGTCTGCACAAAAAATACAAATACGTTTTTTTCTTCTTCCGCCTTTTCTTTTTTGGAAAGCCATTATTTTACCTCCTTTATAAAAATCATATTATACCTAAAATGGTAGGTCGTCATCAAAACTTTCGTCTATAGGAACAAACCCATCGGCATTATTATTCTCTGGTGCTGGAACAGATGTTTCATTTGGTTCCATAGATTTTCTTTGTTCAAATGAAGATTTACTTTCAGCAAAGTGTACCTCTTCTGTAACTACTTCAGTAAACCATCTTCTATTTCCCTGTGAATCATCGTAAGTTCTTATCTGAAGTCTTCCAACTACAGAAATAAGTTGACCTTTTTTGAAGTATTTTTCTACAAATTCTCCATCTCTTCCAAAGGATACAATGTTAATGAAATCAGCATCTGCCTCTCCATCTCGTTTGAAACGTCTGTTAACTGCTAATGTATATCTAACAATTGCGACAGGTTGAGTACTTTGTGTGTATCTCACTTCTGGATCCTTTGTTAATCTCCCCATCAATATAACTTTATTCATAAACATTACCCCCTTAAAATTAGTCTTCTAATCTCTTAAATAAGAATCTTAAAACAGGTTCCATAATACGGATTCTTTTTTCAATCTCAGCTGGCGCATCAGAAGATGATTGGAATTTAATAAAGTAATAATACCCTTCTTTTACTTTATCAATTTCGTAAGCTAGTCTTCTTTTTCCCCAGTCGTCGATTTCACCGATAGTACCACCAAATCTTTCAATATAACCTTTGATTTTTTCTAAAGCGGCTTCTTTAACTTCTGTTTCAACTTTCCCGTTGATTACAACTGCTAATTCGTAATTATTCATTAATTACACCTCCTTTTGGACTTTGGCCCTTATTAATAATAAGAGCAAGGATAATAATCATTACAATAATGATTATATAGCTTGACATAAAATTACTATTTTATCGTCACACTACAATTTAATATATTAACACAGTTCTTCACATTATGCAATAAGAAATTTATATTTTATACTAATATATAAAGGATATCACTATTCTTTGATATTTTTGATATTCTTTTCTAATTTCTTTCTTGGGATCATTACCTGGTGACCGCATCCTAAACATTTTATTCTAAAATCAATTCCAGTTCTAAGTACTTCCCATTCATGGCTTCCACAAGGATGTTGTTTTTTTAAGTGTATAATATTTCCTACTTTTATATCCATCATTAATCACCTCTATTAATTATTAACTTTTATTAATAAAATTATCCTGCATACTATTATAAATTAAATCCATGTAATAGTAAATATAATCTGTGTTTAAATAATATGCATATTCAATATTTTTATTTACCTGTATCACTATCTCATGTTATAGTTATGCTATCAAGCAAAAGTTTTGATGAATATTACATTAAGAAAGGAATTAATTAGAATCAGTAGTTTTTTATAACTAACATAACTTTAGTTTTGTTTGGGTATCTCTAATTTGTGGTGAATACATATGTTAAAATCAAAAAAATATTTATACGAAGGTCTTTTATTTATTGTAGCAATAATCTGGGGTAGTGGATTCATAGCCTCCAAAATAGCTTTAAACATGGGGGCTACTCCTATATTAATACTAACCCTAAGATTCTTGACCGCAGCCATTATGCTTAGTATTATTTTCTTTAAACATCTTAAAACTATCTCAAAATCAGATATTATAGATGGTTTTATTGTTGGCTTATTCCTCTTTCTAGGTTTTATATTTCAAACCTTTGGAATACTATATACTACGCCATCAAAAAATGCTTTTTTAACAGGTGTAAATGTAATTATCGTTCCATTCTTATGTTGGATACTATACTGTAAGAAGCCCCCACTTAAATCATTTTTATCAGCGATCATTTGTTTTATTGGAATTGGTTTATTAACATTAGATACAGCTACAGGTGTTAATTTAGGTGATTTACTAACTTTGATATGTGCTGTTTTCTTTGCACTGCATATAGTATTTAATGGTCATTATAGTAAGAAAATCAATCCTATAAAACTTTCTATTATACAGATGTATGTAGCATTTATTTTATCTTTAATATCCTTTGTTGTAATGGACATTAATACGGTTAAATTGGACATAACCCCAAATGCTATTTTAGCTATTCTATATTTAGGTATTTTCTGTACTTCTATTGCATTCTTCATTCAGACTTATGCTCAGAAGAAAGTACCAGCTAATAAAGCAGCAATATTCTTATCAACTGAATCTGTATTTGGAACAATCTTTTCTGTAATATTATTGAAGGAATCACTGAATATCAAATTAATATTAGGCTGTATTGTTATCTTTATAGCTATACTTATATCAGAAGTTGAAATGAAAAAGAAACAATGCTAATAACAAATCTTATCTTTGTAGATGATAATTGTATTGATTATCATCTATTTATTTTTGCCTAATCTATACTTACTCTAATAGAAAAGTAAATTATTAGATGAACAATATATTACTTCCCCTAATAAATCAGTATAGTATCCTTCTATATATGATTAATTATAGACAATCATAATAGCTATTTACTATTAATTACAGATTCTTATGTTAGATAAGAGCAATAAAAAAACAGCTAATAAGCTGTTAGTAATTGCGGAGAAAGGATTTGAACCTTTGACCTTCGGGTTATGAGCCCGACGAGCTACCAGACTGCTCCACTCCGCGCCATTATAAAATTAAAATGTTTCGAAGGCGCCAATCGGATTTGAACCGATGATGAAGGTGTTGCAGACCTCTGCCTTACCACTTGGCTATGGCGCCATAATTTATTATATGCATAGTGCATTAATTTTGTCAATAACAAAATCGGCAGCCATCTACTCTCCCAAGTCGTCTCCAACTAAGTACCATCGACCGTTTATGTCTTAACCATCGTGTTCGGTATGAGAACGGGTGTTTCCCATAAACGCATTACCACCGAAAATGACTCGTAGGGGAATCGAACCCCTGTTACCGCCGTGAAAGGGCGGTGTCTTAACCGCTTGACCAACGAGCCTTATTATAAACTCCCCGAGTGGGACTCGAACCTACAACCCTTCGGTTAACAGCCGAATGCTCTACCATTGAGCTATCGAGGAATACTTTTACATAAACATTCAAAACAACACATTGTCATCAACAAATCATCTTATCAACCTTTGCAAAGCTACATAACTTATATATCTTAACTCTTAGCTTAACTATCATACACTCAAATCTCTTTGATGTACTTAGGTCAAGCCCTCGACCTATTAGTATCGGTCAGCTGAACATGTTACCATGCTTACACCTCCGACCTATCAACCTTGTAGTCTTCAAGGGGTCTTACTACCTTTCGGTATGGGATATCTTATCTTGAGGGGGGCTTCACGCTTAGATGCCTTCAGCGTTTATCCCTTCCAAACTTGGCTACTCTGCTATGCACTTGGTAATACAACAGATACACCAGCGGTTCGTCCATCCCGGTCCTCTCGTACTAAGGACAGCTCCTCTCAAATATCCTGCGCCCACGACGGATAGGGACCGAACTGTCTCACGACGTTCTGAACCCAGCTCGCGTACCGCTTTAATGGGCGAACAGCCCAACCCTTGGGACCTACTTCAGCCCCAGGATGCGATGAGCCGACATCGAGGTGCCAAACCACTCCGTCGATGTGAACTCTTGGGAGTGATAAGCCTGTTATCCCCGGGGTAGCTTTTATCCGTTGAGCGATGGCAATCCCACTTTCATACCACCGGATCACTAAGTCCTACTTTCGTACCTGCTCCACCCGTCGGTGTCACAGTCAAGCCATCTTCTGCCTTTGCACTCTTCGAATGGTTTCCAACCATTCTGAGATGACCTTTGAGCGCCTCCGATACCTTTTCGGAGGCGACCGCCCCAGTCAAACTCCCCACCTGACATTGTCCCTACACCAGTTTATGGTGCCAGGTTAGAAATCCAGTACTACAAGGGAGGTATCCCAACATCGACTCCACAAAGACTGGCGTCCTTGCTTCAAAGTCTCCCTCCTATCCTGTACATGTAATACCGAATCCCAGTATCAAGCTGGAGTAAAGCTCCACGGGGTCTTTCCGTCCTGTCGCGGGTAACCAGCATCTTCACTGGTACTACAATTTCACCGGGCGCGTTGTCGAGACAGTGCCCAAATCGTTACGCCTTTCGTGCGGGTCGGAACTTACCCGACAAGGAATTTCGCTACCTTAGGACCGTTATAGTTACGGCCGCCGTTTACTGGGGCTTAAATTCAGAGCTTCGCTTGCGCTAACCCCTCCTCTTAACCTTCCAGCACCGGGCAGGCGTCAGCCCCTATACTTCACCTTTCGGTTTTGCAGAGACCTGTGTTTTTGCTAAACAGTCGCTTGGGCCTATTCTCTGCGGCCTCTATAAAGAGGCACTCCTTATCCCTAAGTTACGGAGTCATTTTGCCGAGTTCCTTAACAACGCTTCTCCCGTCGGCCTTAGGATTCTCTCCTCATCTACCTGTGTCGGTTTACGGTACGGGCACATACAAAACAATAGCGGCTTTTCTTGACAGTATGGATTCAGAGACTTCCCTACTTTTATTTCGGTCCTGTTCGTACTTCAGAAACGGACGGCGGATTTTCCTTCCATCCTATCCTTTGTACTTAAACGGGTTTTTCCATTCCCCGATTCTCTTATCCTCCTGTGTCCCCACAGTTCTGTTTGCATGCGGTACAGGAATTTCAACCTGTTGTCCATCGACTACGGCTTTCGCCCTCGCCTTAGGTCCCGACTTACCCAGAGAAGATCAGCTTTACTCTGGAAACCTTAGATATTCGGCCGAGAAGATTCTCACTTCTCTCTCGCTACTCATTCCGGCATTCTCTCTTCTTAATAGTCCACTGCTCCTTACGGTACAGCTTCTTCCCTTTTAAGAATGCTCCTCTACCACTGATATTACTATCAATCCACAGCTTCGGTGTCATGTTTTAGCCCCGGACATTTTCGGCGCAAGATCTCTCGACTAGTGAGCTATTACGCACTCTTTGAATGTATGGCTGCTTCTAAGCCAACATCCTAGTTGTCTTCGAAATCTCACATCCTTTCCCACTTAACATGTACTTTGGGACCTTAGCTGGTGGTCTGGGCTCTTTCCCTTTTGACTACCCAACTTATCTCGCGCAGTCTGACTCCTGATGAGCATCTATATGGCATTCGGAGTTTGATATGTTTTGGTAAGCTTCGCAGCCCCCTAGACAATTCAGTGCTCTACCTCCATTAGACTCCATCAAGGCTAGCCCTAAAGCTATTTCGAGGAGAACCAGCTATCTCCGGGTTCGATTGGAATTTCTCCGCTACCCACAGCTCATCCCCACGTTTTTCAACACGTGTGGGTTCGGACCTCCATTACCTTTTACGGTAACTTCATCCTGGCCATGGGTAGGTCACCCGGTTTCGGGTCTACATACACTGACTTAACGCCCTGTTAAGACTTGGCTTCCCTTCGGCTCCAGACCTTTAGTCCTTAACCTTGCCAGTATACGTAACTCGCCGGACCGTTCTACAAAAAGTACGCCGTCGATCATATATAGATCTTCGACTGCTTGTAAACATAGGGTTTCAGGTTCTCTTTCACTCCCCTCCCGGGGTTCTTTTCACCGTTCCTTCACAGTACTATTCGCTATCGGTCACTAGGTAGTATTTAGCCTTGGGGGGTGGTCCCCCCAGCTTCACACAGGGTTTCTCGTGTCCCGTGCTACTCTGGATCCTGCCAGCTCTTTTGAATTTTCACCTACCGGACTTTCACCGTCTTTGGTTGGCTTTCCCAAAACCATTCGGTTAATTCTCAAGATACCTTATGCAGTCCACAACCCCTAATAACTAGGTTATTAGGTTTGGGCTCTTCCCCTTTCGCTCGCCGCTACTCAGAGAATCGATGTTTCTTTCTACTCCTTCGGGTACTTAGATGTTTCAGTTCCCCGAGTTCCCCCTGCATAGCTATGTATTCACTATGCAGTAACTAGGTATTTCCTAGCCAGGTTTCCCCATTCGGATATCTCCGGCTCGATGGCTATTTGCGCCTCCCCGAAGCTTTTCGCAGCTTATCACGTCCTTCATCGGCTCCTAGTGCCAAGGCATCCACCCTATGCTCTTATTAGCTTGACCTATGTTTAGTCATCTAAGAGCTAAGATTTACAAGTTATTTTATAGAATCTTTTGATTCTCGTAGCTTGTTGTTGCTTTGGTTTTTCTTGTTTTCACAGTTTTCCATATGCGACATATGGTTACTATTTATTTCAAGGATATTGATTATTTGATGTCTAGTTATTTCTTCTTCTCTTCTTATCAATGACTTATCATCAATAGTCCGATTGGATTAATAACTTACAATGTGTAGTTTTCAATGTTCATTTAAGAGTCGGCTTTGCAGATGCAAAACTTAATCTTTTTCAAACAGCTTAGCTATGTTATCACAGCTTGCTTTGTTTGTCAAGTCTCTTTTTCAAGAGACAGTGGAGATAAGGAGATTCGAACTCCTGACCCCCTGCTTGCAAGGCAGGTGCTCTCCCAACTGAGCTATACCCCCAGGGTCATTTATGTTATATTATTTAATTTTATTTTGGTGGGCTCAAGTGGACTCGAACCACCGACCTCACGCTTATCAGGCGTGCGCTCTAACCAGCTGAGCTATGAGCCCATAACACGCTAGGCGTGTAAGTATTTGTAATCTGGCAGCCACCTACTCTCCCAGGTCGTCTCCAACCAAGTACCATCGGCCGTTAATGGCTTAACCATCGTGTTCGGTATGAGAACGGGTGTTTCCCAAAAACGCATCGCCACCAGAAATTTTCTGTATTCTTTTGTGTTCCTTGAATACTCAACAGTGAAACAACTAATTACCTTAGTCTTTTACCTAAGTCCTTAGTGCTTTTATAAGATTAGCCTCGGCTTCTCTTATTTTCCTTAGAAAGGAGGTGATCCAGCCGCACCTTCCGATACGGCTACCTTGTTACGACTTCACCCTAGTCATCGGCTTCACCTTCGACAGCTCTCTCTTTGCAGTTGAGTCACTGGCTTCGGGCGCTTCCAACTCCCATGGTGTGACGGGCGGTGTGTACAAGGCCCGGGAACGTATTCACCGCGACATTCTGATTCGCGATTACTAGCGATTCCAACTTCATGTAGTCGAGTTGCAGACTACAATCCGAACTGGGACGGCTTTTTTGGGATTTGCTCCATGTCACCATTTTGCTTCCCTTTGTCACCGCCATTGTAGCACGTGTGTAGCCCAAATCATAAGGGGCATGATGATTTGACGTCATCCCCACCTTCCTCCGAGTTGTCCCCGGCAGTCTCTCTAGAGTCCCCAACTTAACTTGCTGGCTACTAAAGATAAGGGTTGCGCTCGTTGCGGGACTTAACCCAACATCTCACGACACGAGCTGACGACAACCATGCACCACCTGTCTCTTCTGTCCCGAAGGAAAGTTCCGATTAAGGAACGGTCAGAAGGATGTCAAGATTTGGTAAGGTTCTTCGCGTTGCTTCGAATTAAACCACATGCTCCACCGCTTGTGCGGGCCCCCGTCAATTCCTTTGAGTTTCAATCTTGCGATCGTACTCCCCAGGTGGAATGCTTAATGCGTTTGCTGCGGCACCGAGGTTCGACCCCCGACACCTAGCATTCATCGTTTACGGCGTGGACTACCAGGGTATCTAATCCTGTTCGCTCCCCACGCTTTCGTGCCTCAGCGTCAGTTACAGTCCAGAAAGCCGCCTTCGCCACTGGTGTTCCTCCTAATATCTACGCATTTCACCGCTACACTAGGAATTCCGCTTTCCTCTCCTGCACTCTAGCAAAGCAGTTTCAAATGCAGTCCCGAGGTTGAGCCTCGGGCTTTCACATCTGACTTACTTCGCCGCCTACGCACCCTTTACACCCAGTAAATCCGGATAACGCTTGCCCCCTACGTATTACCGCGGCTGCTGGCACGTAGTTAGCCGGGGCTTCTTAGTCAGGTACTGTCACTATCTTCCCTGCTGATAGAAGTTTACGATCCGAAAACCTTCTTCCTTCACGCGGCGTCGCTGCATCAGGGTTTCCCCCATTGTGCAATATTCCCCACTGCTGCCTCCCGTAGGAGTTTGGGCCGTGTCTCAGTCCCAATGTGGCCGATCACCCTCTCAGGTCGGCTACTGATCGTCGCCTAGGTAAGCCGTTACCTTACCTACTAGCTAATCAGACGCGGGTCCATCCTATGCTACCGGAGTTTTTACCACTGAGTCATGCGACTCTGTGGTCTTATGCGGTATTAGCACACTTTTCAATGTGTTATCCCCCTGCATAGGGCAGGTTACCCACGCGTTACTCACCCGTCCGCCGCTTTCCACTATCTAAATCACCCGAAGGTTCAATAGATAGCTTCTCGCTCGACTTGCATGTGTTAAGCACGCCGCCAGCGTTCATCCTGAGCCAGGATCAAACTCTCATGTTAAAGTTTCATCTTGACCAGATTGCTCTGGCTTTATATTTTATAGACTATCGTCTTATCCATTAATTTACTAAGGAATTTTCTTGGGTAAAACTTATTACTAAGTTTTTGGTTGTTTCACTGTTCAGTTTTCAAGGTTCTGTGTTGTTGAGACAACGAAGTATATTTTATCATATACATTGCAATGTGTCAACAATTTTTTTTAGTTTTTTTCTTTTTTTGCAAACTAATTAATAAATTAGCTTGAATAGCGGAGAACGGAGTCGAACCGTTGACACTACGGGTATGAACCGTATGCTCTAGCCATCTGAGCTACTCCGCCAGATGTTATTATAATTATTGGTAAAAAATAGTTAGGATATTCCTAACTTTTAATTATTATATAAACATTCAAAACAACACATTGTTTAACAACAAATCATCATATCAACCTCTGCAAAGCTACATAACTTATATATCTTAACTCTTAGCTTAACTATCATACATTCAAATCTCTTTGATGTACTTAGGTCAAGCCCTCGACCTATTAGTATCGGTCAGCTGAACATGTTACCATGCTTACACCTCCGACCTATCAACCTTGTAGTCTTCAAGGGGTCTTACTACCTTTCGGTATGGGATATCTTATCTTGAGGGGGGCTTCACGCTTAGATGCCTTCAGCGTTTATCCCTTCCAAACTTGGCTACTCTGCTATGCACTTGGTAATACAACAGATACACCAGCGGTTCGTCCATCCCGGTCCTCTCGTACTAAGGACAGCTCCTCTCAAATATCCTGCGCCCACGACGGATAGGGACCGAACTGTCTCACGACGTTCTGAACCCAGCTCGCGTACCGCTTTAATGGGCGAACAGCCCAACCCTTGGGACCTACTTCAGCCCCAGGATGCGATGAGCCGACATCGAGGTGCCAAACCACTCCGTCGATGTGAACTCTTGGGAGTGATAAGCCTGTTATCCCCGGGGTAGCTTTTATCCGTTGAGCGATGGCAATCCCACTTTCATACCACCGGATCACTAAGTCCTACTTTCGTACCTGCTCCACCCGTCGGTGTCACAGTCAAGCCATCTTCTGCCTTTGCACTCTTCGAATGGTTTCCAACCATTCTGAGATGACCTTTGAGCGCCTCCGATACCTTTTCGGAGGCGACCGCCCCAGTCAAACTCCCCACCTGACATTGTCCCTACACCAGTTTATGGTGCCAGGTTAGAAATCCAGTACTACAAGGGAGGTATCCCAACATCGACTCCACAAAGACTGGCGTCCTTGCTTCAAAGTCTCCCTCCTATCCTGTACATGTAATACCGAATCCCAGTATCAAGCTGGAGTAAAGCTCCACGGGGTCTTTCCGTCCTGTCGCGGGTAACCAGCATCTTCACTGGTACTACAATTTCACCGGGCGCGTTGTCGAGACAGTGCCCAAATCGTTACGCCTTTCGTGCGGGTCGGAACTTACCCGACAAGGAATTTCGCTACCTTAGGACCGTTATAGTTACGGCCGCCGTTTACTGGGGCTTAAATTCAGAGCTTCGCTTGCGCTAACCCCTCCTCTTAACCTTCCAGCACCGGGCAGGCGTCAGCCCCTATACTTCACCTTTCGGTTTTGCAGAGACCTGTGTTTTTGCTAAACAGTCGCTTGGGCCTATTCTCTGCGGCCTCTATAAAGAGGCACTCCTTATCCCTAAGTTACGGAGTCATTTTGCCGAGTTCCTTAACAACGCTTCTCCCGTCGGCCTTAGGATTCTCTCCTCATCTACCTGTGTCGGTTTACGGTACGGGCACATACAAAACAATAGCGGCTTTTCTTGACAGTATGGATTCAGAGACTTCCCTACTTTTATTTCGGTCCTGTTCGTACTTCAGAAACGGACGGCGGATTTTCCTTCCATCCTATCCTTTGTACTTAAACGGGTTTTTCCATTCCCCGATTCTCTTATCCTCCTGTGTCCCCACAGTTCTGTTTGCATGCGGTACAGGAATTTCAACCTGTTGTCCATCGACTACGGCTTTCGCCCTCGCCTTAGGTCCCGACTTACCCAGAGAAGATCAGCTTTACTCTGGAAACCTTAGATATTCGGCCGAGAAGATTCTCACTTCTCTCTCGCTACTCATTCCGGCATTCTCTCTTCTTAATAGTCCACTGCTCCTTACGGTACAGCTTCTTCCCTTTTAAGAATGCTCCTCTACCACTGATATTACTATCAATCCACAGCTTCGGTGTCATGTTTTAGCCCCGGACATTTTCGGCGCAAGATCTCTCGACTAGTGAGCTATTACGCACTCTTTGAATGTATGGCTGCTTCTAAGCCAACATCCTAGTTGTCTTCGAAATCTCACATCCTTTCCCACTTAACATGTACTTTGGGACCTTAGCTGGTGGTCTGGGCTCTTTCCCTTTTGACTACCCAACTTATCTCGCGCAGTCTGACTCCTGATGAGCATCTATATGGCATTCGGAGTTTGATATGTTTTGGTAAGCTTCGCAGCCCCCTAGACAATTCAGTGCTCTACCTCCATTAGACTCCATCAAGGCTAGCCCTAAAGCTATTTCGAGGAGAACCAGCTATCTCCGGGTTCGATTGGAATTTCTCCGCTACCCACAGCTCATCCCCACGTTTTTCAACACGTGTGGGTTCGGACCTCCATTACCTTTTACGGTAACTTCATCCTGGCCATGGGTAGGTCACCCGGTTTCGGGTCTACATACACTGACTTAACGCCCTGTTAAGACTTGGCTTCCCTTCGGCTCCAGACCTTTAGTCCTTAACCTTGCCAGTATACGTAACTCGCCGGACCGTTCTACAAAAAGTACGCCGTCGATCATATATAGATCTTCGACTGCTTGTAAACATAGGGTTTCAGGTTCTCTTTCACTCCCCTCCCGGGGTTCTTTTCACCGTTCCTTCACAGTACTATTCGCTATCGGTCACTAGGTAGTATTTAGCCTTGGGGGGTGGTCCCCCCAGCTTCACACAGGGTTTCTCGTGTCCCGTGCTACTCTGGATCCTGCCAGCTCTTTTGAATTTTCACCTACCGGACTTTCACCGTCTTTGGTTGGCTTTCCCAAAACCATTCGGTTAATTCTCAAGATACCTTATGCAGTCCACAACCCCTAATAACTAGGTTATTAGGTTTGGGCTCTTCCCCTTTCGCTCGCCGCTACTCAGAGAATCGATGTTTCTTTCTACTCCTTCGGGTACTTAGATGTTTCAGTTCCCCGAGTTCCCCCTGCATAGCTATGTATTCACTATGCAGTAACTAGGTATTTCCTAGCCAGGTTTCCCCATTCGGATATCTCCGGCTCGATGGCTATTTGCGCCTCCCCGAAGCTTTTCGCAGCTTATCACGTCCTTCATCGGCTCCTAGTGCCAAGGCATCCACCCTATGCTCTTATTAGCTTGACCTATGTTTAGTCATCTAAGAGCTAAGATTTACAAGTTATTTTATAGAATCTTTTGATTCTCGTAGCTTGTTGTTGCTTTGGTTTTTCTTGTTTTCACAGTTTTCCATATGCGACATATGGTTACTATTTATTTCAAGGATATTGATTATTTGATGTCTAGTTATTTCTTCTTCTCTTCTTATCAATGACTTATCATCAATAACAGATCAGATTAATAACTTACAATGTGTAGTTTTCAATGTTCATTTAAGAGTCGGCTTTACGTATGTAAAACGATCTCTTTCATTATAAATCTTTTTTTGTTTCTTTGTTTGGCTTGTGTTAAGCGCTAGGATATATTATCATAGTCACCAGCGTTGTGTCAAGCACTTTTTTATTTTTTTTTACTTACATTTCCTATAACTGATAACTAAATTCTTTAATCATCTTAAAGAATTTTGATAGTGTCATATGAAGTTAAAGTAAAACTGGTAATCTGGCAGCCACCTACTCTCCCAGGTCGTCTCCAACCAAGTACCATCGGCCGTTAATGGCTTAACCATCGTGTTCGGTATGAGAACGGGTGTTTCCCAAAAACGCATCGCCACCAGAAATTTTCTGTATTCTTTTGTTGTTCCTTGAATACTCAACAGTGAAACAATCAATTAATATTTTAACTTTAGTAAATCTTGATTTGATTTTCTCTGTGATTCTTAGAGAATATCAAATTTTAGATGAACTTAGTTAAAAAATTAATCTCCACTTAATTAATTAGTTTTATTCCATAAGTCCTTAGTGCTTTTATAAGATTAGCCTCGGCTTCTCTTATTTTCCTTAGAAAGGAGGTGATCCAGCCGCACCTTCCGATACGGCTACCTTGTTACGACTTCACCCTAGTCATCGGCTTCACCTTCGACAGCTCTCTCTTTGCAGTTGAGTCACTGGCTTCGGGCGCTTCCAACTCCCATGGTGTGACGGGCGGTGTGTACAAGGCCCGGGAACGTATTCACCGCGACATTCTGATTCGCGATTACTAGCGATTCCAACTTCATGTAGTCGAGTTGCAGACTACAATCCGAACTGGGACGGCTTTTTTGGGATTTGCTCCATGTCACCATTTTGCTTCCCTTTGTCACCGCCATTGTAGCACGTGTGTAGCCCAAATCATAAGGGGCATGATGATTTGACGTCATCCCCACCTTCCTCCGAGTTGTCCCCGGCAGTCTCTCTAGAGTCCCCAACTTAACTTGCTGGCTACTAAAGATAAGGGTTGCGCTCGTTGCGGGACTTAACCCAACATCTCACGACACGAGCTGACGACAACCATGCACCACCTGTCTCTTCTGTCCCGAAGGAAAGTTCCGATTAAGGAACGGTCAGAAGGATGTCAAGATTTGGTAAGGTTCTTCGCGTTGCTTCGAATTAAACCACATGCTCCACCGCTTGTGCGGGCCCCCGTCAATTCCTTTGAGTTTCAATCTTGCGATCGTACTCCCCAGGTGGAATGCTTAATGCGTTTGCTGCGGCACCGAGGTTCGACCCCCGACACCTAGCATTCATCGTTTACGGCGTGGACTACCAGGGTATCTAATCCTGTTCGCTCCCCACGCTTTCGTGCCTCAGCGTCAGTTACAGTCCAGAAAGCCGCCTTCGCCACTGGTGTTCCTCCTAATATCTACGCATTTCACCGCTACACTAGGAATTCCGCTTTCCTCTCCTGCACTCTAGCAAAGCAGTTTCAAATGCAGTCCCGAGGTTGAGCCTCGGGCTTTCACATCTGACTTACTTCGCCGCCTACGCACCCTTTACACCCAGTAAATCCGGATAACGCTTGCCCCCTACGTATTACCGCGGCTGCTGGCACGTAGTTAGCCGGGGCTTCTTAGTCAGGTACTGTCACTATCTTCCCTGCTGATAGAAGTTTACGATCCGAAAACCTTCTTCCTTCACGCGGCGTCGCTGCATCAGGGTTTCCCCCATTGTGCAATATTCCCCACTGCTGCCTCCCGTAGGAGTTTGGGCCGTGTCTCAGTCCCAATGTGGCCGATCACCCTCTCAGGTCGGCTACTGATCGTCGCCTAGGTAAGCCGTTACCTTACCTACTAGCTAATCAGACGCGGGTCCATCCTATGCTACCGGAGTTTTTACCACCGAGTCATGCGACTCTGTGGTCTTATGCGGTATTAGCACACTTTTCAATGTGTTATCCCCCTGCATAGGGCAGGTTACCCACGCGTTACTCACCCGTCCGCCGCTTTCCACTATCTAAATCACCCGAAGGTTCAATAGATAGCTTCTCGCTCGACTTGCATGTGTTAAGCACGCCGCCAGCGTTCATCCTGAGCCAGGATCAAACTCTCATGTTAAAGTTTCATCTTGACCAGATTGCTCTGGCTTATATTTTATAGACTATCGTCTTTATCCATTAATTTACTAAGGAATTTTCTTGGGTAAAACTTATTACTAAGTTTTTGGTTGTTTCACTGTTCAGTTTTCAAGGTTCTGTGTTGTTCCTGTGTTTGCTGCCTTATTTGTCAGCGAAGAGAATTATATCACCCCACATAATCAAAGTCAAGCGTTTTTCAAATATTTTTTAATCAGTAATTAATATTTATAAATTATATATGGTGTAAACCCTGTTATATACTGGCTTTACACCATCTGATAAATGTATAAAACTAAAATATATTTTTTCCTATATTAATTCAAATTATGCTGTTTCTATAGAAAAAAAATTTATTTTTATTTAAAATTTATTTATGAAGTACTTAAAGTAAAAACTAAATAAAGCCTAAATCCTACTTTAGGATCTAGACTTTTTACCCTACCATAAAAAACATTCTATAATTGAATTACTTTTAATTTATTTACAGCTATTAATTGAAATTGGATATCTATACAATACTCTTTTTAATATTAGTAACAAAATTCATCAATAAATTATTATCATATAAATATCTAGCAACTTCAGACACTTTTAATGTATCAAAAACATTGTTCAGATTTGGATTAGTACTCATTAGAGAAATAACCAAGAATAAAATCCATACTATTATAACTCCTTTGATAGCACCTAGAACTAATCCTCCTATTTTATTTATTTGATTAAGAACTGGTAATTTACTAACTAAATCAAGTAGATTAATTATTATCTTAACAAGAATAGTAACTACAATAAATACTCCTAGAAATGAAATAATATTTATTATTAAAGTAGCAATCAAACCACCTATGTAATCACCTATACTATTTACATTAAGTAGATTATATACCTCACTATTATTATTAGTCACCAATATATGTTTAAATTGTTCAGGCAAATTTAACTGATTAATAAAATTGATTTGTTCTCCTGTTGAATTAACGTTTTCAGTAGCACTATTTAAATTCAATAAGCCAATTATGGAATTCTTTATAGAGCCATATACCCCTGTATTCTTAATCAAGAACTCACTTACATGTGGATATATATACATAGTAAGCACAACTGATATAATCAATGAAACAAAACTGAAAAGAGTCTTAATTAGTCCTCTCTGATAGGCTATAATTGCACAGATTGCAATAATTCCTACTACCACTATATCTAACCAAGTCATCTTATATCCTCCTTATTTTGTTAATTTTACTACCTCATACTCATTTTGTAAAACAATCAAGAAAGTATTATTACCAAGGGGCATAATATCTTTGACATCACCTTTTACAGTAGACTCCCAATTTATTTTACCATTATAATATTCTCTAATAAATAATTCGCTTTCAACATAATACTTGTTTTCATTTCCTATTAATCTAGTTATTTCATTATCAAATTCTGTTACGTTTAATGATTTTCCTTCTTTATTGTATGTAACTAGACTGTTATCCTTATAATTATCTTCGTTTTTAATAGGTCTTCCATAGAGAACAAGTAGTTTATCCTCTGTATAGTTGACCTTGTTTATTTCATTAGGTACTTCTATTTTTTGTATTTCTTCAGGTATTACATTTACCTTATAAAAGAGAATCCCGTTATCTCCTACAGCAGCAACATGCTCATTATCCAAAAATCTGATTTCAGGAACCACAGTTTCATCAATGCTAAAGCCTCCTGTTACTCTTTCAGCATAATCACTGCCATTATCACTAAAATTGAAGAATGTTAAATTGGATACTAGAGAATTCCCTTTAACGTAAAGATAACTGGTAACCATTTTAGAACCATCTTCAGAAATATCAAAAGCTAAAGGATACCCATCATTTTCAGTAAATGTCTCTCTATGTATTAACTTAGTTCCATCTGCATCAAAAAGCTCTATAACATGTCCTTTGTTTTTCTGTCCAATGATTGCAACTATTCCATTCTCATTAATATCAAACATTAGAATCGGAGAACCAACATTATAATCTCTAACAAAACCGTTTTCATCAAACAGATACAGATCCCTAGCAGATATATCTGCTACTGCTAAATAATTATTCTCTTTGATAACTTTTGGATTCATCATATTGAAAGTCTTATCCCATATGGTTGTCCCATTAGTATCCATCATAGTAACACCATCTTTTGAAGATCTTACTATGTTTTTTCCTAACTTACTTATATGTACTTTATCAGTAGGATTATATTCAAGGTTATTTAATACCTCTAATTTGACTTTCCCACTAACGAACCCAAAACCTTTAGGCCTAATAACTAGAACATATGCAGTTATAGATACTATAACCAACAGCATTATTAAAAAAATTTTTATCCTTTGTTCCTTCAAAAATTTCACCTGCTTTTAATATTTTTAGTAAGAGTTTTTCCAAAAGGAAACATGCTATTTTTAATTTTAACCTTAAGTTGTTCATATTTCATCTTTACAAAGTAAACCAATATAAGTATAACTTCAAATACACCTATGTATCCAAAAATAGGATATATTTTTCCTACCATATTAGAAAAACCTATCTGAGAAAATATAACAGCTAATAAGATGAATACAGCTAATTTTATCTTCCCATGTTTGGTATTTGTCAATTTCAACTTGGATAATATACCATATCCATTAGCAACAGCAGTCGTAAACATGGCAGAAATCAAAACTACAATATAAATATATTGTAACACCTTGGCATATCTCATTACAATAGCCAGCATAGGAATTTCTATTCCTTGTATATCAGAATAATGCACTAGTATAACAAGACCTAATATAATACCAATCATTCCTAATGCTATTCCCGCCATCAATGAACCTAATCTTGCTGTGAATTTACTCTTAACTAATTTATGTAGAGTTGTGAGCACTACAACAGCGGTTATTATATTATAGGATACATAAATGATTGCTGAACTTAACCAATTATCTCTAACAACTAAAAATACTTCTACAACCTTATTCATCACTGTGGTGCTTCTGAAGAACCACATGTATAATCCCACAATCAAAACACCAATAAGCAAAATAGGGGCTAATATTGAGTTAACAGCTATAACTCCTTTTACATCAAACAGAAAAGTGATATAGCAACAAACTGCCATAGCAAGAACCCCTACTTGATATGGTATATGAAATCTCTGCTGGAATAATGCTCCTGAGCCTGCAAACATTGCGCAAAAACATACAAACATAAAAAATATAACTGAAAGCTCCAGTATCTTCCCAAATGTTTTTCCAGCAATGGGATAGATGAACTCTTTATAACTTGTAGCTTTGTTGAAAAACAGGATTTCCAGTACAGCCCAGCCTACTACAGCAAACATTACCCCTGTAAGTAATAATCCTATCATACCTTTATAACCATAATAAGCAAAAAATTTCATTAATTCTTGCCCAGAAGCAAATCCTGCTCCTAAAACAGTTCCTATATATACTGATGCTATCTTTATAGAATTTTTAAAATCTAATTTCAATCAATCAACTCCTGAACATAATGTACATTATATATTTATGTTCACAAAGTGTAGTTAATACCATATTACTATAATTATAATAGGTTAATCTAATCTTTTATTTTAATTAATTGATTATATTTTTCTATATACTTTTTAGCTGAGTTATCCCAGGAAAATCTTTGATTCATACAATTAGCAACAATACATTTCCATTTATCTTCATCACTATATGTTTCTAAACCTTCATTAATAGCTTCAATGAATTCATCTACATCATATCTGTCAAATACGAAACCTGTACCCTTGTTTGATCCAAAAGGTATAACAGTATCAGCTAGACCACCTGTTTTCCTAACTATAGGAACAGTACCAAATCTCATACTGTATATCTGTGACAATCCACAAGGTTCAAATAGAGATGGCATCAAGAAAAAATCGCACCCTGAATATATACGTCTTGCCATTTTTTGATTGAAATCTATTATTACCCCTAGTTTATCAGGATATTTATTTGATAAATCCATTAATGCTTGTTCGTATTTTTTTTCTCCTGTACCTAATATAACAAATTGTAAATCTTCATCGATTAATTCCTCTATTGCTTGTAAGCACAGATTTATGCCTTTCTGTTCACTAAGTCTTGATACCATACCTATCAAAGGTACTTTTTTCACTGGTAGGCCAATTTTATTTTGTAAAAAATGTTTATTTTCATGCTTTACCATTGAAACATTATCTATATTATAATTTCTATAAACATATTCATCTGTCTCACAATTGAACTTATCATAATCTATACCATTAATGATACCATATATTTTGCTTTTATATTGTCTTAGGATTCCATCTAAACCATAGCCATATTGGGGAGTTTGTATTTCCTTAGCATAATTGTCACTAACTGTAGTGACTATATCAGAGTAGATGATACCACCTTTCATAAAAGAAATATTACCATAGTACTCTAATTTATTGCTATCATAATATTTATGAGACAATCCGATTCTTTCCAGAGAACCACTTCCAAACACTCCTTGATACTGTAGATTGTGTATAGTATAAACAGTCTTAATACTACTATAGAAGCTTATATGGCTATACTCATTTTTTAGAAGAAACGGTATTAAGCCACCATGCCAGTCATTAACATGAATTACATCTGGTTTGATATTAAGCACCATCAACATTTCTAGAACTGCTTTCGAAAAAAAGCCGAATCTTATATCGTCATCATCATACCCATACAAATTATCTCTTTCAAAATATTCCTGACTTCCTATAAAATAAGTAGTAAGCTTTTTTTCTTCATATTTATAAATCTTAGCTTGATTTGCTTTACCTGAGGTTTCTACAATAAAACTGCCAACTTCATTTAATTCATACTTTTCTTCTAACCCTTTATATTTTGGCATCACTCTTATCATTTCGAGTCCATTATCAGCTAAAACTTCTGGTAGACATTCTCCAACATCTCCTAAACCACCCGTTGTACCAAAAGGTGCAATCTCAGCTGAAACATAGAGAACGCTCAATTTATTTTTCATCATAATGATCCTTCCTTTTAACAGACAATATGAAATATTCAAAATATACATCTATGATTATACCACAACTAATTTGAGAAAATCATTAAAGTTTTATTAAGCTGGTTAATATAATCTTTATATATCTGTTATATAATCGTATTTTTTTTCAACTTTTATAGTATATAAAAAACCACCATATAATATGCTAAAATTTTCAATTGCTGTAATGATGTAGATTATCCTTTTATTAGTATTATTGCTAATTAAATATAATTAAATCAAGTTTTAACTATTTTTTATAATTTTAAATATCTATTAACAAAAAATAATAATAAAAAATATAGAAACTTTAATGTATATATATTATACTACCATTGAAAGGAGTTGTTATAATATGAGTAAAATGGCAAAATTGCCTAAGAGAAATGAGATTAGTGATGAATTCAAATGGAGATTAGAAGATATGATTTCATCCAAAGAAGAATGGGAAAACATGTACAAGGAAATTATGTCTATGACAGAGGAAATCACATCTTATTCAGGTAAATTAAAAGAATCAGCAGATACCTTACTTGATTGTCTTAAAAAGAGAGACCAATTGGAAGAAAAACTTTCAAGATTATATGTATATTCCAATATGAAATTACATGAGGATGCAAATAACTCTGAAGCACAAAATACAGCAGAAAAAGCTAATTCGTTAATGGTAAAAGTTAATAGTAGTATTTCTTTTATTGAACCAGAGATTTCTTCTATGTCAGATGACCTTTTGAAAAATTACATGGAATCAGCTGATGGATTAAAGCTCTACAAAACTTATTTTGATGATTTATTACGTAAAAAAGAACATATCTTAAGTATGGAAGAAGAGTTATTATTGGCTAGAGCTCAAGAATTGGCTGGAACACCAGAAAATATCTTTGCAATGTTCAATAATGCAGATCTCAAGTTCCCTACAATCAAAGGTGAAGATGGCAACGATGTGGAACTTACAAAAGGTCGTTATGTCACTTTTATGGAAAGCAAAGACAGACGTGTTAGAAAAGATGCTTTTGAGGCTTTGTATGGTACTTATAGTAAATATAAAAATACATTAGCAGCTACTTATAATGCAAATATTAAAAAAGATATATTCTATATGCAAGCCAAGAAGTTTAATTCAACTTGTGAAGCTAGTCTATTTGAAAATAATATTCCAGTTGCTGTATATGACCAATTAATTGAAACAGTTCATAAATATCTACCATTAATGCATCGTTATGTATCTATTCGTAAGAGAATGCTCAATCTGGATGAACTTCATATGTATGATGTTTATACACCAATAGTTAAAGACATTGATGTAAAAGTTACTTTTGAAGAAGCAAAAGAAAAGGTTCTAGAAGCACTTGCTCCACTTGGAGAAGAGTATTGTAATCTTCTAAGAAAAGGTTTCAATGAAAAATGGATAGACGTATATGAGAATGAAGGTAAGCGCAGTGGAGCTTATTCATGGGGTACTTATGGTGTTCACCCATATGTTTTGCTTAATCATCAAGATAATGTAAATCATATGTTTACTCTTGCTCATGAAATGGGACATTCTCTTCATACTTATTATTCATCAAAAACTCAACCTTTTATATATGCAGAATATCCAACCTTCTTAGCAGAAGTTGCTTCAACAGTTAATGAAGCTTTGTTGATGGAATATCTACTAAAAACTACGGAAGATAAAAATCAAAGATTGTATTTAATTAATTATTTCATGGAACAGTTCAAAGGAACACTATATCGTCAAGCAATGTTTGCAGAATTCGAAAAAACAACTCATGAATTAGTTGAACAAGGAGAAGCTTTAACAGCAGATACTCTTAGTTCCATGTATCATGATATTAATGTAAAATATTTTGGCGAAGATATGATAATAGATAGTGAAGTTGATATGGAATGGGCTAGGATTCCTCATTTCTACTATAATTATTATGTATTCCAATATTCAACTGGTTATTCAGCTGCTATTGCACTTTCTCAAAAAATATTAAAAGAAGGCGAAGAAGCAGTAACGAAATACAAGAGCTTCCTTAAGAGCGGTAGTTCCGAATATCCTATTGATACTCTTAAAAAAGCAGGTGTTGATATGACTACTGCTGAACCTATTGAAAAGGCTCTAAAAGTGTTTGAAGGATTATTGGACCAGATGGAAAGTATAATCAAATAATCACACTGGAAATAGGGGCTGTCTCACAATACATTTTATTAGTATTCAGCTTCCGTAAGATGGATTCTGTTTAAAGGGTCTGCGCTACGCCGTCCATGGCTCAATGTCATTAAGTTAAGCCTTTGACAGATATAAAAATTCATCTATTGATGCTTTCATGGTTGCCAATAGATGAGTTTTACTTTTACCTCTTGTTAAGATTTTATTTTTGGCATTATTAATAAACAGAGATATCTCTGCTTTAGAAAATACATTTGAGTATTTTGTTTCCTTATGCTATTCTATATAAGAAGCTAACTACAGTAGCCTGCTTTTTGACTTTTCGAGGGTCTTTTCTACCAGGTCTAACTGGCAAAATATTTTTTGCAATTAGTGCTTCAATATCGGGGGGCTCATGCCCCTTATATTTAATGAAATGTCTACAAATTGCTATCGCAATAGTATAATTCACTTGATACATATGTTTAGTAGTACCTTTGGTCTTCTTTATAACAGTGTTTAATGTAATTAGTTCACAAAAATTATACATTATAAGTCTAGCATATATTTCTTGTACTATAAATTCCACTTTTTTGGAGTGAAGATTAATAAGACCGATAGTGTATTTCAACTCTCTAAAAGCAGTCTCTATTCCCCATCTCATATGATATATCTCTTTTAATTTTTCAATTGGAAAGTCATTCCTATTTAGATTAGTAATTAATATCTCATAGGTATCTTCTGAAATAGGAAATCTTACAATTCTAAACTCTATAGGATATGTATCTTTTGAATTTACTGGTAGAAAATCGAATCGATTTCCTTTTCTAATACACTTATATTTGTCTGGATTGGTCCTGATTTCTTTAGTATGTCTTCTTGTGACTAATATACGATAATCAACATCAAAGCAATCTTCATGTGGAAGCTTCAGGCTGGATGTTATTCCATTGCCAGTTATATCTTTTACTCTAAATAGACAGTTCAAGTTCTTCTGTTTTATATACTCAAAAACATGATAACCCTCATATCCTCTGTCAGCGATGATAATAGTATTGTCAGATATGTCTTCCATACGATCAATCATCTGTAGCAATGCCTTTCTTTCATTTTGTCTTCGTCCAGGATAAATCTCAACGTCAACAAAAATTTTATTACAAATATCATAAAGAGCATTAATCTGTAAGTGATTAAAACCTTTCGCATTAGCCCGATTTGGAAAATGAGTTTCAGTGTCATCAGGATTATAGAAAATACTTAAGTTAGAACCATCAACGGCAAGAAGTCTATATCCATTAAAAGTTCTAGAAAAGTTCATAGCCTTTTTAGTAAAATCATGGAAAAGATAATTGAAAGCATCAGGTAAAATCTTATGGCGTTGTTGTACAAATGCAGAAGCAGTAGGTGTATTAATACCAAAGGAAAAATAATTCATAATTTCAAGCTTCAAATTTTGACCACCCATAGTTAGAAGAATTTCTACCATTGTCCTAAAATCAAGTTTTCTAATACGAGTAAAATCTTTCTCAGGATTTTGAAGAAATAAAGATGAAATAGTATCAAGTTCAGAGATACTGTCATATAGATGATTTTTAATTGTATTAGCATAAGTATTATTCATAGCTAAACCTCCTTTAAATAATTCATTTAAGAGGCTTCGCCACAAATTTTCGGGTAAATGTCAAGCATTTTTTAAAAGATTAATATAAAATCGTATAAAAAAAGAGCTCTGCATTATTAATATACAGAAACTCTATTTTCTTAACTTAATGACATTGGTCCATGGCTTCGCTTAACGCTAAACAGAATCCATCTTACTGGGCTAATTAGGTGAAATGTATTGTGAGACAGCCCCTTGTTATTTTGTTCTGTATTGCCTAGGTGATTTACCAGTGTATTTTTTCATCATTCTACTAAAATAATATGTATTAGCGAATCCTACACTCTCAGCTATGTGTTCAATAGTCAAGTTACTGTTCTCAATTATTCTGACAGCTTTTTTTAACCGATAATTATTAAGATGCTGTATAATGGTCTCACCTGTCATTTCTTTGAAAATCCTATTTGCGTAGTTGTTGCTTATTCCAGCATAATTAGCTATCTCACCTAAAGTTAATTTATGTTGATAATATTGATATATATATTGTCTGATATCATATACTATACGTTCTTTTGATAGTACATCAGGGTAAGATTCCTCTGTATATACTTGATTTATGATACTATATATAATTTCTAACAATATACTTTTACATCTAAGTTGCCAAAAGAGGGAATGTTGTTGGTAACAGTTAAGTAATTCCTGAAAATTACTACTCATCTTTTCAGAATCATTTATTACAATATGGTAAGGAAAAGTAAAGCCATTATTCAAAAACACTTTTGGTCGTATCAAATGCTGTTGCTTGAGATACATGTCATAGTAATCTATCTCTTCCTCTTCTGAAACGTAAAAAAAGTCAAAATGTACCCATATAATGTTACTGTTCTTATCAGTAATAAATAATTTGCTTGGAGTATTAGGGGGAATGAGCAATACAGAACCTGATGATAACATACTTTTCTCTGAAGCAATTTCTATTTTTCCTTTTCCTTTTATGAAGTATAACATTTCATAGTCATATAATTTACGAGTATAAGGCCACCCTGTTGAACCTTGAAGTCCTGCTCTTCTTATGAATGGATTAATTTCATTACTATCAATATTGATTTTTCTCATCAAATCAACCTCTCGAATTCTGTAATAATTCATCTGTAACCTAATCTTTTTTATTATATCATATAGAGTGATATTGTATAACTAAAAGTGATTTTATGTATTCAAATATTAATGATTCTTTACTTATAATAAAAGTAGCTTCAATCCTTATTCGTTAATACATATAGAGAAAAAAAGATTGAAGACAACAATTGTAAAGGTGGCGTTAATATGCGAGAAATTATTTCATTAAACAGTAAGTGGCGTTTCATTAAAGGAGACGACAGTTCTTCTCATTTAAATGATTATGATGATAGTAGCTGGGATATGGTCAACTTACCCCATAGTATTGATATAACACCCATAAATAGTAGTGGTGGACGTAATTATCAAGGTATATGCCGTTATAGAAAACATTTTAATCTAGAAAAAAAGATGAAAGGCAAAAAAGTATTCCTAGAGTTTGAAGGTGCTATGCAGGTTCTGGAAGTATGGGTGAACAATGAAAAACTGGCAACTCACTACTGCGGTTATACCCCTGCTGTCTATGATATTTCTTCCCTTGTAAATTACAACGCTGAGAACATAATTTCAGTGATATTGGATAATTCTGACAGAAGTGATGTTCCTCCTGGAAAGAAACAGCAAGACTTGGATTTTTCATATGATGGCGGCATATATAGACAAGTGAGATTACATAGGGTTAACCCCTTATATATTACAAATGCAGTATTAGAAAATAAAGTTGCTGGTGGTGGTTTATTCGTATCCTTTGATTCTGTATCAAAAGATAAAGCCCAATTACGTATTCAAACCCACATCCGAAATGAATATAATGAATCTAAGACTTTTACTCTATCCCAAAAGTTATTAGACAAAGAAGACCATTGTGTCAGTGAAACCTATAATGCCTATGAGTTAAATTCTTCAGAAGATGCTCATTATGTACAATCTCAGGTAGTGGTTAAACCAAATCTCTGGCACCCTCACTCACCTTACATGTATAAATTAAGGACAGAAATCATGATAGATGGTGAATTAAGTGACCTTATAGAGACTCCTTTGGGGATTAGGGATTTTGAATTTACTAATGATAGAGGTTTTCTTATTAACAATGAGCATCTAAAAATATCAGGAGCAAATTATCATCAGACTTTTATTCACGTAGGCAATGCAATGTCATCTAATCTCCTTAAGCGAGATGCAAGAAAGCTTAGGGAGGCAGGAATGATTCATATTCGTTCTCATTACCCTTTTTCAGAAGACTTTATTGATGAATGTGATAGATTGGGTATAACATTGACCATAAGCAATCCTGGATGGCAATTCTACGAAGAAGGGATATTCAAAGAAAGAAGTTACCAAAATCTAAAAGATATCGTTAGATGGCTACGTAACCATCCTTCAATCATTATTTGGGAACCTATTCTAAATGAAAGCGTTATGCCAGAGGATTATCAGCTACGAGTTAATGAGATTGTTCATGAAGAATTGCCTTACGGTCCTTGTTATACTGGTTCTGACCAAGGATTAGGTGATATTTCATACCGTAAATTCGACCCTTATATGTTAGGTCCAAAATCAGAGAATTTTGACCCTGAAGCCTATAAAATCATAGAAAAGCAAGTTGACAAACCAAGATGGATCAGAGAATATGGAGATTATCCAGATAATTTTGTAGACCAAAGCTGTGCTTGGAGGGTACCTAGAGGTTGGGGTGAAGATATAATGCTTAAACAGGTTAGACGTATGATATGGAATAAGAACCCTTGGATGACTAATTACACCTATTTATATAACGATGCCAAATTATGTGGATTTGCCATGTGGCCTGGTATTGAACATAATAGAGGTTATCATATTAACCCTTGCTGGGGTGGATTCTTAGATTTACAGAGAATACCTAAATACAGTTTTTATTTCTTCAAGAGCCAGAGAGAACCTGATGACTATTTGAATCTTGTAGATTCTGGTCCTATGGTATATATCGCTAACAGCTGGTCTGAGGTAAGTCCTGATGATATAACCATATTCAGTAATTGTGATAAGATAAGGCTATATCATAATGATAGATTTATTGAAGAGAGGGAGCCTGATAAGATTAAGATAAAGCATCCTCCATTTACCTTCAAGAATAACTTTTATTTTGGCAGGGAACGTTCTGAAATCAGAGCTGAAGGTATTATTGATGGTAAGGTTGTAGCTTCAGACAAGCGTTATTCTCCTGGAGTTCCTGTCAAGTTACATTTAGAAGGTGATTATATGGGACTTAATCTCCAAGCTGATGGATCAGACTTATTATTTGTAAGGTGTATAGTCCATGATGACAAGAATAGCATTACTCCTTTGACACTTGATAATCATGATATTCTTTTCTCTATAGAAGGTCCAGGGAAAATTATTGGAGACAATATTAAACGTCCTGAATTAGGGCAAACAGGTATCCTGATTCAATCAACTACCCAACCTGGAAATATTCATGTAAAAGCTGAACTTCTACATCCACAGAAGTACGAAAAAATAGCAGTTAAATCTGGTTCTATAGAGATAACCTCTTATTAATCAATACCATTCATTTCTTAACATCAATATAAAAAAGATAGAATAGGTTCAGTGAAATATCTAAACCTATTCTATCTTTTTAAATACTTGTAGCCATCCCGAAGATTATATTATCTGACAGCTATTATCATCTTATAAAATATTATTCTCCCACATTATGGTTTTGGTAGCTTGATTTCTTGTCCAACATAAATTTTATGTTTGTTTGAAATATCATTCAACTTCTGAATGTTTGGTACCATATCCAATGTATTATAGAATTTCTCACTTATAGTATTAAGACTATCCCCAATTCGCACTGTATAACTTGTTGGTATGTCCTCTGGATTAATAGTTTGCGTCTTTGGTGGTGTTATTGTTTCCGTATGTTTTTCTTCACTTTCTAATCCACTTTTGGATGTTTGTCCATCATTATTGCCATTGACATCAGGTATTTGGGCACCTAATTCATTATTAACCATGATGCTGTTTTCATTTTCCAAGTCTATGACTTCTTTTTTTATGTTATTATATTTTTCTGTCATGGTTTTCATAGCTGCCTGGAGATCATTAAGTTTTTCAATGTTATTCAATAATCCAATTCCCATAACAAGGCAGATAAGCACTAAACCACCACACAATATAGATAACATATTGATGAATTTCTTTTGATATATATCATCTTTCCTTTGTTGTTCTTTCTTTCGGAATGTTTTAATGATATCATTATCCTCATCTATATCTTGCTCATTCTTTTCTTCCTTTTTAGTTTTATTCTCTAACATATAATTATGCATTGATGGATTCTTGTCATAGTATATATAATAACCTTTTTTCTCTACTAACTCACCATTTTCATATGCAAAAAATGAATCCTCTTTTTCCAGAGGGTCAACAATATATAAAACTTGTTTATCATCAATAAAATTCTTATTATGGTGTTCTTTCAAAAAAGAGGTTAATAATATACCATAGCCTGGCTGAGTATACATCCAACCAACTACACTGTAATCCTCAAAATACTTCCTTATTTTTTCATAGACATGGTACCATGTTCTTTCTGTTATACATAGATCTCCATTAACTTTCTCAGCATAATCACCTTGAATTGCACCATCTATTATGACTATTACATCACCTTTATAAGTATAATATTTCCCTATTAAAAAGGCTATCTGTTCAGATGATGTTTCTTCTGCTGCAAATTGATGCAGGTATGAATATACATAATCTTCCATGTAGATTCTATTACCTTCTCTGGCATCACCAATTTGACGAACATTTTTGGGAAGTGATTCAAGACCCTCTAGATATAATTTATTATTCTTATAATTTTCATTCATAATTCCCACACCCCATAAATACATTAAGTATATGAAGATAATAGCACATATAAATAAAAAATTTTATCAAAGCTTGTCTGTGAAATAGTTTTTTATTCGATACTAAATTTCCTTTTATTGGAAAAAGTGATTTGGTATAGATGTTGATGCATTTATATGAAGATAATTGGTATTTATTGTAAATTATTTACAATATCTATTCCTTTGGTTTAATTAACTATTTTTTTGCTAAAAATATATATATCTAACATTAATATTCAATTCAATAGTTTATCTAGCTATATGTTTATGACTAAAATCCATTAAAAATTCTAAGAAAGTAGGCTGATAAAAGTGAGATTAAAAAGAAATTCCGAAGAAATTCATTATTATAATGTGAAAGATATATCTGCTATTAGTAATTTTTCTAATACGTTATTTAATCTTATAGAAAAGAACACAGATATCAATACCAGTATCGTTATTTTATGCATAGGAACTGATAGAGCAACAGGGGATTGTCTTGGACCCATAGTGGGATATAAGCTAAAGAAGATGTTCCTTAACAATGTAACGGTTTTGGGAACATTAAGTAATCCTGTCCATGCCAAGAATATTGAAGAGACCGTAAATAATATCAAATCCAATTTTAAAAATCCTTTTATAATCGCTATAGATGCCTGCCTTGGTAAAATGGATCATATCGGATATGTAAGTATAGGAAAAGGCTCTATTAACCCTGGTGCAGGTGTTAATAAAACCTTACCTCCTGTTGGTGATATGTATATAACTGGAATCGTAAATTTTTCTGGTTTCATGGATATGCTTATATTACAGAACACTCGTCTCAACACTGTTATGGGTATGGCTGACTTTATTGCCTTCGGCATAAGAAGAACCATCAATAACTTGAAGAGATCTGTTGGATAAGCATACTAACCTAAAGCTTGTCTATGTAGGTTTTAAACAAATGGTTACTAACATTTTGAACCGTTATGTTTTTCCCTAGTATCTTACCCCATATGTTAATAGTATAATTACATACACTTTTCCTTTTTTGAAAATATGTATGTGACATTTTTATTGACTGTATGGAGCTTGTTTTAACTATAGATTGTTTTTTCCTGAATCCACCATAGGACATATATGCTAACTGGTCAGACATGCCTATGCCAGTATTCCCTAACTGCATATGACCTAGTAATATAGCTAATCCAAGTAATAGTAGACTTATAAAACCATATTGTACTTTATAGGTTACTATACATACAACTATTAATGTTAATAATAGTTTCTTGAGAAAAAAACGTATATAGGCTTTTTTTGGTGGGTTGTTTATTTCACCACGATAATTAAACTCAGGCATTAAGTCATTGATTATCTTAACTCTTAGAACATCATTACAAAATGGAAACAATACTGCTCTTTCCCCTTTTTCGTCACCATATCCGATACTCTCGATCTCTATGGTGCTTACATGAAACAACTGCATTATGAATTTTTGTTTTATGTGAATACCCTTAACCTTCTTCTTATCGAACGTATAATTTTTTTTACTTATTAAACCATGGCTTATGTGTAATTTATCATTTTCCACATGAACACTATAGTAAGAGTATTTTATACAGTTCTTGATGAAGGATATGATCAAACTGATTATGAACACTCCTAAAATCAAACCTACTATTATATAAACGCTGAATTGAAACTTATTAATGTATTCTAGACTATCAAAATTAGTCATGTCCTCAAAATCATCCAAGTAGTTATATAATGCTAAGATGATTACTAAACCTTGAAAAACAGAATTGGATGCAAGTGAATAGAGAATCAAATCTTTGAAACCTAGTTTATACTTGCGTTCATTGGAGTTACTGTCATTCAAAATTTCAGTTTCTTCATTATCGTGTAGTAATCTTTGTTTAACCTCCAAAGCTTTTTCTCTAGTCAGAGTCAGTGTTATTTCACTTTTATCTGCCTTGACATTTTCTGTATCGATTTTAATTTTTGATAAACTGAATATACGTTCAAACAGCCCCTGAGAAATATCAATAGTCGTTATTTTCTCTATGGGCACTTCTCTCTTATTAATATTCATTATTCCCTTTTGATAAAATATGGAATTCTCACTAATGTAATATGTTGTTTTGTACCATGCTAATACATAGAATAGGACAAATAGGATTATTAATCCAACAATTATCAGTATGGAAATCATGAATCCAAGTCTTTTATTTACGTAAGTGAATATCAATATGATTATAACAATTTGGCTGATTATCCCACTAAAAATCTGTTTCAACACATGTAGGGGATGGTTTCTCTCTACATCATTCAATACTTTCACCTGCTTCTACGACACTTGCTAAGTTCTTGGATATCTCTTCTGCTTCATCGTTAGTCAATGCAGGAATCTCATGTAACCCTCCTGCTGTATTAAGTCTGATTGTTGATAAACCATACCTTCTATGAATGGGCCCTTGATTAACATCTAAAAATTGCAATCTAGATATGGGAATTATTATTTTCTTTCTTACAAAAATACCATGAACCAATTCGATTTTATCCTCAGTAATGCTATATTTCCATTCCTTATATTCAATTAAAGGAAATAAAAAAGCATATAAAAGTAAGTAACCGTTAATTATTACGGTAAGTATATGTATAATTAGTCTTTCCATAGTATTATTAATAATCGGCATTAGAAATCCGTAGATTCCAATAAAATATATTGCTGCAAATATGACTAAGAATATGGTCCTTGCTATAATCCAAGCTTTTACAGCTTTTTTATCTATCTTTTTGTAACTCATTGTATATCTTTCCTCCTAAAAACTACCAATACACTTCTATTTCAATATGAATTCCAATGTTACTGGATTATGGTCAGTGTATTCAAATTCAAGTTGATGACCTTTTACACCTACTATATCCACATTAGGTGATACAAGAAAACCATCAATGACACTTAAATAGTTCTCACCTTTTTTATAAGGTATATCTACTGTTCTATTAGTTGGAACATTCTTATCTGCTCCCCATTTAAAACCTTCTGGTTTGAAGTCTTCTGGAATCTCCTTAAGCCATTCTGGCCATTCCTGGCTTGATTCAAATATATTAGAATCCGTACCTGGTATAGCATGATTCCAATCACCTGCAACTACCACATAATTGCCTTTTTCATATTCCTGGCTTATGTACTCTTTCAAAAAACCTAACTGTTGTTTACGTATAACTCCACCTTTATCATATGCAGATAAGTGTGAATTGAGTAGAACCAGTTCCTTGCCATCTTCAACAGGTAATCTGCTTTCTATGAAACATCTGTCCAGAAGTGCTAATTGTCTCGGCCACTTCTCTTTTCCTGGATATCCATAACGATTAGTTTCATCTATCTTATATTTTCCCAATGTAACCAAACCTGATTTTACACTGCCATGAGGTTTTGCCAGTGGTACTGGAACCCAAGGAACTTTATAATTTATACAATATGTTGAACTATAATCAGTTAATTTTTCTTTCAACTGTTCATATTCATTGATATTATAGCTTCTAGTTGCTTTTATATCAACTTCCTGAAGTAGAATGAAATCTACAGTCTGACCTTCAATGAATTCAGTAATACCCTTAAGATTTTCTAAGGTCTTTTCTTTGCTTTTTGACCTTGAACCTGTACCACCATCCATAAAAAAGTCTTGTCCTGCATCCAGTCCGCAGTAACCAATATTAAATGTTAATGCTGATAGTTTAGTTTCTTTTGGTAAGATATTATCTAGGTTATTTTCAACATTAAGAGATATGACTTCCTTTGGTTTATAATCTGTTACAGTCATGAAAACGAAATATATTACAACAACTAAAGCTAATAGTACTACAATGATGCCTAACACTTTCAAAAACCTTCTCAACATAATAAAACCTCCATTTTTTATTGGATTAATCCTCAGGCTTAATAATTATGCTAGAATAATTGGATTAATATAGTTGGTATTAATTAAATTTTATCATTTAATATTGATAATGTAAACTAATGTGAAGTTTAATTATAAAGACATAGTAAAAACATTTCTATTCCATATGTCTAATTAATAGAACTTCTTATAAGATAACAAAAGTCTCTATTTAGTCTATACAGGATTTTAGACCTGTGCAACTAAACAGAGACATTTTCTATTCATTATACTATTAATTTTCTATTTCTATCTCATTTTCTATCTCAAAATCATTCTTTTCAATGCTTCTCTTTATTTCAGGCTCCATACCTTCATTTTCTACAGTAATGTCATTCTCCACAATACTACTGTCTACATTATCATACCTGTCATTATATCTTATTTCTTCTTCATACTCAGTTCGGGTATCATCTGTACCATTTACCCCAACTGATTTCTTTACTTGCTTTAGAAGTATCAAACCTATGATAATCAATATTAACGGCATGGTAATACTACCGATGGCTCTTCTTTGGGCATATGTGAGTCTATGAATATATAGCTTAACAATCAACTCATTAATCAATATGACTGATCCCAAAACAATCATCCCATAAGCTGTATAACTTTTTTTAATCTTAAAATTAAATATTGGTTTGTCAATAATTACTTCATTATTATCAATTTTCTTTTTCAAATGATAAGTATCGAAAAAACTATAGAACCATACAACTAATAATACTATAGGTAATAATGATGAATAGAATATCATACTTGATACAGCAATAATACCAAAGAATATTGCCATCATAAATAATCCTTGTTCCATGAATCCTAAATACATGCGTCCTGCACCTGGAATCAATGAGAATACGAAAGCCCAGAATCTATTGTAGCCATAGTTAATATTTGTAGCCTTCATTGATTCGTAACAGTTCTTACACAATGATTTATTACCATCAAAACAAGTACACTCTGCACATGTTATTTTTCCACATACTGCACATTTGTACTGTCCATCTCTACTTGGATGAAAAAAACATTTCATATTATTCCTCCTCAATAAAATATTTGAAACTTATTTATTACATCAGCTAAAATATCGTTAATGTTACTTATTGTCCTTTGAAACCCATCAGCAAAGAATATATTAGTATTCAATGCTACCAGATTAGTGACTAATACAAAAACACCTGTACAAATAAGACTACTGGCTAGTTTCATTTCAAATGAATAGCTCTTGCGTTTTACTATGCTTCTACCTGTTTCTGGTTGCAGAGCAGCTTCCATAATCCTATCTGTCAGATAATTATTTCCTTTTATGGATGGATGATTATTAAGCAAATCAATGGTATCAATATCTATTTGTTCGTTATATTCTTCATGTTTTTTGCAATTCAATAATCTCACCTCCAAAACCTTCCTTCATTAGTTGTTCCTTTATCTGCTTTCTTCCTCTATATAATCTGGTCTCTATAGTCTTTACTGGTATATTTAATATAAAAGAGATCTCTTTATAACTTAATTGATTGAAATGATATAATATAATAATGGTCTTATATTTATCCTTTAAGCTGTAAACAGCATTGTGCACCATCTGCTGTCTTTCTTTATATATAATAATCTGCTCTGTATTATGCTTGGAACTGAGTTCTTTAACTGATTTATCCATTATGTTGGTTATGTTGAATATCTTAGGTTTATTTCTTCTATTCCAATCAAGACAAGTATTTATAGCTATCTTATATAACCATGTGGATAATTTACTTTGGTTTTTGAACCCTGAAAGATTTCTATACACTTTTATAAATATTTCCTGACACAAATCTTCAGCATCATTATAATCATCAGTAAATTTATATGCCATAGTCAGAAATTTGCTTTGATATTCTTCAACGAGTTTTCTAAAAGCTATTTGGTCTTTTTCTATTAAATTTTTTATGTAATCATCCAAATAACCACCCTCTTTTTGAACCTTACTCATTCATTAATTAATAAAAATATCTCCGTTATCAGCTTTTATAGTGATTATATTGTCTGAATCACCTATTGTAGCTTTTACTGACTTCTCATTATCATCTTCTTTAATATCAAAATCAAATACTGAATCAATGTTACCATAATTGGACCTCAATTCAAAAGCTGCTTGTTGATCGTTTGGTATATCAATATTGACATTTCCATAGCTATTGACTATATCTATTTTATTAACATTAATATTGTAGTTATCTATATCAATATCACCATTCTCGCTTTTAATTTTGATATTACTGTTTATCTTCTCTAATGAAATATCTCCATAATTATTGGATAATTCTATATCTGAATTAATGTTCTTAGCAGTTATTGATTCATTACTGGTTTCAATAGTAACCAATCCTTGTACATCATCTATTTTTACGGAAGCACCTTCTCCATTTATCTCTAAGTTCTTACCTACTTTATTACCGTCAATATCACCATATTCTTGGTCTATGGTAACATTTCCACTGATATTGTCAAAGTTAGTTTCACTATAGCTATTTCTAATATCTAAATCACCAACTACATTTTCCACATTGACATATCCATTTTTATTTTTAATTTTTGTGGAACCTGATACGGCTTCAACTTCAATACTACCATAATCGTTTTCGATTATTAATTCATCACCTATATTATCAACTTGAATATCACTGTTATTAGTCTTGATAGTAGTTCTTTTGTCAACTTTACCCACATAGATGTTACCATTTCTATTAGATATATCTACTTCCATGTTTTTAGGTATTTCAATTATATAACTAACATGAGTATATGTACCTCTATGATTAAGAATATTATTCTTAGTCTTTATAGTCAATATTTTGTCTTGCCTCCTGTCTATAGAAACCATATCTTCTGCTAACTCCATGGCTGTTTCTTTTTCTTCAAAAGTACTTATGTTAAATACTGCTGTTATTAATATATCTTCTGTATCAGTTCCTTGTATCTCAATATTTCCCCTATTATTATCTACTTGTATGTTAGTAAGACCAGTTGCTTTTTCAGTATAGTTCTTAGTTACTTCATATTCATCTGTTATATTGAATATTCTTCTAAAACCGTTCACTGAATCATTACTGTACATATAGATGCCTGAAATAAGAAAAGAAGAACAATAAATTATTACCAGTAATACAATGGATGTAACGCTTACTTTTAATTCCATTGTCAATTGTTTTCTTTTATAATACCAATCAAAGAACAAAAATTCTACACCTATTAGTATTACACTTACTGCTGAAAGAATTCTTAATATCCTATTAATATCTATATATATAAAGTTACTAATAAGAAGAATGATACCTAACACTATGAGAGTTATAGCCAAAGTAAAAGTACCTAGTTTTTTATGTTTCATTTTAGAATCACATTCCCTTCAATCATTAATTAAAAAAGCTTACATATGTTTAGACGCTAATTATTCTATATACCCTTCAAAAAATATAAAAAAAATATATATTTATTATAAAAGCCGTTAAAATGCCCATATGAGACAATTTAACAGCTTCTTTTATAATATAACAAGCACGAGTATAATATTCTTTCTTAACTATCCAATTTCATATCTCCATATTTGATCCAGCCAATTTTCCTGAGACCTTCTGATAAAGCTAATGTCATAACAGCTGGGAGAACTATATGCAAGACAATTATCTTGGTTATTAGAACCCCTGGAGATTCACTTTCAATCATTGTATCCCAAGTCATAATCTGTCCTACCAAACCAGATGTCCCCATTCCTCCACCATAAGCATTATTTTTCATCATAAACACTTTTGTAGAGATTGGACCAAGTATTGCGCTAACTACAATAGGGGGTATCCATATCCTTGGATTCTTAACTATGTTAGGGACTTGCAGCATTGATGTCCCTAATCCTTGAGCTATAAGTCCATTAACCTTATTTTCTCTATAACTTGCTACTGCAAAACCTATCATTTGTGTAGCACATCCTACTGTTGCTGCTCCAGCGGCAAGTCCATTAAGGTTGAGAATAATTGATAGAGCAGCTGAACTTATTGGTAATGTGAGAATCATACCCATTAACACAGAAACCAATATCCCCATGACAAAAGGCTGCTGTACTGTAGCAAATTCAATAATGTCTCCTAACCAATTCATGAAAGCAGATATGGATGGACCAATTATAAGTCCAATACTACTACCAGCTATGATAGTTGTTATAGGTGTAAGTATTATATCTATTTTGGTTTTTCCTGATACCAGTCTTCCTATTTCGATACCGACTATAACTGCAACAAAAGCCCCTAGAGGCTCTCCAGGACCAATCAGCAGAACATCTCCCTCAACAAAGGCTTGTCCGCTGATGATTTTACCTGCATAGGCACCAACCAATCCTGTAACTGCTGATGAATACATAATTAGACTTGAAGTCTTTAGTTTATGAGCTATTCCAATACCGATTCCGGCTCCTGTAAGTATGCTAGCTATAGAGCCTATTCTTGAAAGTGTGATTCCAATTACATTATCACCTATCAACGATCCAATCTGTTTAATGATTAATCCCACAATGAGTGTAGAGAATAATCCCATCGCCATACCACTTAATCCATCAATAAAGTACCTATTGACTAGTTTAGTTAGAATACTTTTTTTCTTATTTTGCTTATCCATGTTATCCTCCTGTAAATTCATATGTCTTGTCACATATAATTAAAAATTTTTATATTAAAAATCCTTTTTTTTCAAGTTCCTTTTCAACTAATTCCAGTGTCTTGCTATTATTAGCTTTTATCAAATGATAATGCTCACCATTTTTTAATCTCATAAGAGGAATTGATTCATCTTTTTGAAGTTTTTTGATAAAATCATCTATATGCTTTCTTGATGATAGCATAAGGTTAGCAGTTATTTCACCATATACGGGATGAATAACCATCACATTGACTATAGTAGCACCAAAATCAACTATGGTTTCCAGTTCTTCCCTTATGTCTTCTTTTGTATGTTTTACAGCTAATAATTTCGTATATTCTTTTTTACTTTCATATATCATATAACCATTGGATGTAGATATGATTTTACAACCTTTGGCTCTAAGTAATGCTATATCCTGCACAATTACTTGACGGCTAACTGAAAAAGTTTTGGCTAATCTAGAGCCTGTTATTGGTTCAACACTTTCAGTTAAAAGTTTTTTGATATTATTTCTTCTTTCTAGTCCTTCCATAATCTTCACCTCTTGTTTAAAATTATAAATGGTCTATAATAATACTTCAGCTTTCTTTCCTATCGTAATTTCATTCCTTGTCACTAATGAATTATAACATAATATTTTAACTCCTGCATCATTAGCTTTCATTAAAGTTTTTGCAAATGTTTCATCTGTTATGTAATTAGGCGTAAATTTATGTATATCATTCATCTGTATCAACAAGAACAAGTATCCTTCATATCCATTTGCAATAGCATCAATTAATTCCTCCAAATGTTTGGTACCTCTTTTTGTAGGAGCATCTGGAAACATTGATAACCCATCCTTTTCTAATGTGACACCTTTTACTTCTATAAAACCCTTCTTATTACCTCTTTCAAAATATATATCAAATCTAGAATTCTTATATTTTTGTTCTCTTTTTACATAGTTAAGATCAATTAGTTCTGGTAACTTATTTTGAATAATTGCTTCATGTACAACTTCATTTGGTACCTGTGAATCAATATTTATGAGCATATCCTTTTTGTAAGCACTTATTAACGAATATTTTGTTTTCCTATTTGGATTATTGCTTTTTTGTAAAAATATCTTGGTTCCCTCAGTAAGTATTTCCTTGCATCGTCCTGTATTTTTCACATGAACTGTTTCTGGATTACCATCTATCAGTACTTTTGCAATGAATCTGTTGGGACGTTCAAGAAAAACTCCTTCTACTATATCTTCATAGATCATATTCATGTCCTTCCATTATTTTATTAAATAAAAGATAGTAAAAAAACTCACATTATTATTATAACATGATTGTAAAGAACTTAATTATATAGTTTTTGCCATTAAAAATATTAGAAGATACTAGATGCTTCTAGTAAATATAAAAATTAAAGGTTGAAGCTGAGTTATAATGCATATATAATAATAGCAATACTATTTAATTAATTGAAGAAATATAAATTTTTATTTATAGAGAGGATAATATTTATGTTTAGACTTTGGGGAAAAGTGTACAAAAACAATAAGATGTTAAAAGATACTGTGATTGAACTTAATGAAGAGGGTTTATCAAAGGATGATCTTACTTATGATTGTCTGGATAAGATCTGCTATGAATTTGATTTACAACATCCTATGTGGTTGAATGATAATAATAAAGATTATCCAGCATATGGCAAGACATCTTTCAAGCAAGACCATTTTATTGAACAAATTGATTTTGATTATCTTGAAATAGAGATTATTGATGAAGAAAAAGAGAAAAAGAAAAGAAGAAAAATAAGAAGAATATAAAAAGGAGCGGTAGTGTCACACTAAGTGTGTAAAAATCCATCCTAGCTATGTACGGCTGGGGTGGTTATTTTTACATTTATTAATAATATTCCCATAATTTAGCTGTATTATGACAATACTATAATAGTATCATTTTTGGGGTGCAAAATCTCTAGAATTAACACTGTTTAGTGAACGTTTTTACATGCTAAATTCTTCACATGATGGGAAGTTAATATATCCTGTTTCATTTTTGGGTCCCATCAGCACTTACTTAATGCATGTAAAATTTACGAAGTAAAGGTGGAGATTTATACTACCTTTACTTCGTAAAAGTGAACGGTAGTTAGCCAATGTAAGGTGTTATACGTTCATTATATAAAATGGTTAATTGATTGAGTATTTTATCCCAACCTCGATACCTTTGTGTCCATTTTTTTGTAGCTTTATCTGTAGCTAAAAAAAGCATTTTTTGTAAGGATGTATCTGTTGGAAAAATACATTTGCTCTTTGTTACTTTACGATATTGCCTATTAAGATTTTCAATAACATTTGTTGTATACATAATACGCCTGATGTCATCTGGGAATTTAAAAAATGGACACAATACATCCCAATTTTTTCTCCAACTCGTTAACGCATGAGGATATTTAGCTCCCCATTTATCTTCTAATTCATCAAGCTTTAATAAAGCTAAATCTTCTGATGAAGCACGATAAACCTCTTTGAAATCTCTTGTAAATTCTTTGTAATCTTTATAGGATACAAACTTGAATGAATTTCTTAATTGATGTATGATACAACGCTGTATTTCTGCTCGTGGATAAACTGTTTGGATAGCTTCTTTCATACCAGAAAGCCCATCTACAGAGAAGATAAGGACATCTTTAACTCCTCGTGAAGATAATTGATTAAGAATGTTTAACCAGAATTTAGAGCTCTCGTTTTCACCTATCCAGATACCTAATACATCCTTCATACCATCTAGGTTAACACCAATGATCACATAAGCTGCTCGATTGATAACGCGTCCTTCGGTTCTTACTTTAAAGTGAATTGCATCCATAAAAACAAAAGGGTATATAGGTTCTAAGGGTCTTCCTTGCCATTCTTTAATTGTTGGTATTAGCTTATCCGTTATTCTACTTACCATATCTGCCGAAACATTTATTCCATAGAGTTCATTCATTTGTTCATGAATATCTCTTGTGGACATACCACGAGCATAGAGACTTATGATTTGTTTCTCAATATCTGAAATATCTTTTTTCCGTTTAGGAACAATCTTAGGTTCAAAATCAGCATTTCGGTCTCTAGGCACATCAATATCTATTTCACCTAGAGAAGAACGAACTTTCTTTTGAGAATAACCATTTCGATAGTTGGATTTAGGTTGGTCATGATCGTAACGTTCGTAGCCTAGAGTTTCATCCATCTCGTTTTCAAGCATTTCTTGAATAACATCCCTAAACATATTTTTTAGAGCACCCATAATATCTTGTGGAGTTTTGATATCATTGTTTTCAATTATTGATTGTGCTTGTTCTTTAGTAATAAGATTATTTGCCATAGTAAAATCTCCTTCCTGGCATTTTTATTTAGATTTTAGCCAGGTTGGAGATATTTTACACACTTTTTAGGACATTCTCAAAGGAGCTTTTCGCTCCTTTTTTATCGTTAAGTTTCATATGCTAATCTCATGTCTTTCCTAAGAACTCTAAAGTCTTTAGCAAGTAACATACATGCCCATAATGTTATGATTACATCAATTAACACTGATCCATAATAAACCCATCCTATACCGTAGAATCTTGGTAATATAAGCATTACTGGCACATAGAATATCAATTGTCTAACAATACCTATAACTGCTGCTGGCTTACCTCTATTTATTGCTGGGTAGAAGGTCATAGCCATAAATATGATTGGTAAAATCGGTAATAGAATCATAAACGTTCTAAAATAATTCAAACTGGTTGTATCAAAGATCCTATTAGGGAACATTAAGCCTAATGGTGCTTGTGGAATAATCATGATTATCAGCCAGAACGGCAACATCATCAATGTACTTCCTACAGCAAATATTTTGAAGCTCTTGATTACACGCATATTCTGCTTTGCACCGTAGTTAATACCAATAACCGGTTGCAAGGCTCTCATTAGTCCAAATATAGGAGTCATGAGTAAAGTGAATATCCTATAGATAGCACCATAGAGTGCAAGGTCATATGTTGTTCCATATCTTGATAATGCGTTAAAAACTACTACTGCTTGAACTAAACTCATAACAGTCATTATTAATGACGGTATACCCATATTGAAAATGTCTTTTATTATATGTTTGTCCCTTCTAATCTTGAATGGATGACCTTCAAAGGATGCCTTGCCTTTTGCAAAATAGACAAGTCCTGCAATGGTATATACCAACATACCTAGATTGGTTCCCCATGCAGCTCCTGCAACTCCCATATCTAAAATAACAATCAAAATGTAATTAGCTATTATATTGACTACAAGTCCAACTCCCATCATAACAGCAGCAGATTTCATCTTTCCTTCAGCACGTACTATCATGTTACCAGCTAAACCATATACCCAGAACAAAGAACCGATTACAGTTATTTGGAAATAGGTTCTACCTATAGTTAATGTATCACCTGTACCACCCATAACTCGTACTAGAGGAGTAGATAATAACATAGCAAATATTATGTATAAAACACTTATTACTATTGACAGATAGTTTACGTTACCCAATATTTTTTTCTGATAATTTTTGTCGTCTGAGCCTAGTGCAATACTCAGTGCCGAACCAGCTCCAACACCTATCAAAGAACCAAATCCTAGAGTTACTTGTGATAAAGGATAGGCTATTGAAACTCCAGCTAAAGCATCTTCTCCTACAAACTGTCCTACAAAAATGGCATCAAATACTGTATTGAGTCCGTATAATACCATTGCTAATACAGCAGGCCAAGATATTTTCAGCATAACCTTCCAAAGATTTTCAGAAAGTATCATCTGTTTTTGCTTATCTTTATCATTTATTTTTTCCTGCAATTTAATCACTCCATATCTTTTTGTGTCAATTTTTTACCAGTTTAACACATTAAGATAACAGCTTCTATCGCGTTTCGTGCAAAAAGGTTCCATTCAGATAAAAAGTTGTTCACCCACCTATAACATAAACTTTACGAGTCTCTCTTGGAGTTATTTTATAATGGTCTTTGAATGCTTTACTAAAACTATGATGATTGTTATAACCACAATTCAATGCTATTTCAGTTATACTCTTTTCACTACTAACCAATAATTCTTTTCCTTTTTCAAGTCTTGATTTCTTAATATAAGCATATATACTAGTTGAATATACTTGCTTGAAACAACGCTTCAAGGTATCCATCGAGATATTGAACTCATTACACAAATAATCAATTGTAAGCTTTTCATCCAGATTCTCACTTATATATTTTTCTATTTTTTCTACTTTCTCAACTACTGTTCTACTATAGTACAATTCTTTTCGTTCTTTGTTGGTCTTAAAGTTTTTCAATTCATACATGAATAATTCTATAGCTCTAATTCTTAGACTATCTATATCACCGTTGCTGAAATTATCTTTGATATCATTAAGTAAACCTATAGTTGTTAAATCATTTTTAATTACTGTATAGTTATCTTCTTCATTTATCTGATTACAAAAACCTCTTAAAATACTTTTATCCATATGAAACACCTGTTGAAAAATATTAGTTATTTGATTGGTATAACCAAATAGTGATATACTCTCATATTCATCAAAATGACTAAACTTGCATATATTCTCAATGCCTTCATAATATGCAGTACTGCCTTTTCCTGATGCACAGATTTTGCCTTTCTTATCGAATGCAAGCATTTTCCCTTTTAAACAATAATTTATCTTAAGAATAGGCTCTGAAAAATGTTGATATCTATCTATTATGTTTAACATATTTTCATTCATACTAAAATTATTGAATGCCAAACTAAACCCAGGTATAATTTTTACAATTATATATGTTCCTTTTCCATATTGAGGTTGAATTGTATATGTAGAATAATCTTTATTAGCATTTGTCAGTTTAGCTATTATATTAAGATACATAGAATCGTCTTTAACATCCTTCATATATAGTCCTCCTAAGTTTATTTATTCAAGTATACCAAAGATTCCATTTAATTTCAATAATGATAATCATTATCACATCATATTTATATAAAAAGGCTTACTTATAATATCGGATTCTATTATAAGTAAGCCATATATTTTTTATCTAGTACTAGATGATGAATTTATCATTTTTAGCTGGTCTATTATCAAGTTCAGCTTTCTTTTCATCATAGCCTGGTCTTCCAAACATAGCATATGTTGCATTTTTACCTTCTTCTACACCTGGTTGGTCAAAAGCATTAATGTCAAGTAGTTCACCTGCAAATCCAGTAGCTACTTCAAACAAGTATAAGATTTGACCAAGTGTGAATTCATTTACTTCTGGTAAAGTAATAGTCATATTTGTTTGACCTGATTTCAACAAGGCGTATTCAGTTGCCATTTGCTCAGTTTTAATTAATTTATTGTGAGTTTCTCCACCTAAGAATCCAAGGCTAGGAATATCACCATAGATCTTTGGAATATCTAAAGTTGTTTTGTATTTATCAACACCAACAAATACTATAACTTTATCTTTTGGTCCTTCTGAGTATAATTGAACTTGTGAATGCTGGTCTGTAGCTCCTAATGCTCTTACTGGAGTTTGTCCTACATTAACAACATTTTTATCATTATCAAATTTCTTACCTAATGATTCTGCCCATAACTGTGCATACCAGTCACCAATGTATTTTAATGTATCAGCATAAGGCATTATAACTGATATATTCTTACCTCTTCTCATAGCTAGGTAGTTAAGAATTGCATACATTGAAGCTGGGTTCTTGAATGTATTATCAGTTTTACATAATTCGTCCATATAAGCTGCTCCAGCCAATATTTCTTCAATATCTATACCACACATAGCTGCTGGTAATAAACCAACTGGTGTAAGTTCTGAAAATCTTCCACCAACTCCTGCTGGGATAATGAAACTCTTATAGCCTTCTTTATCAGCTATCGGTCTAAGATTACCGTTTTTGGCATCTGTTGTACAAACAACATGTTTTTTAGACTCTTCTTTGCCTAATTTCTCTTCTAACATCTCTTTGATAATCATGAATTGGGACATTGTTTCAGAAGTGCTTCCTGATTTTGTTATAACATTGAATAAAGTTTTATCAAGATCTATAATATCAAATAGTGATACTAACTTTTCAGGGTCGATGTTATCCATTACATACAACTTAGGATAACCGCCTCTTTTTTCTTTTGACAGTTCATTATAATATGGATGATTGATAGCTTGTTGTACAGCGATTGGTCCTAATGCTGAACCACCGATACCAAGTACTACAAAAGTATCAAAGTCATCTTTAACGCTTTCAACATATGCATTAATATCTTTAACTATATCAGCTTGGTTATATGGTAAATCTCTCCAATCCATACCACCATTAGCTCTTTTTTCTACCATTGCTTTTTCAGCTTTCTCAATTTGTGCTTGTAAATCAGCGATTTCTTCTTCGCTGATACCGTTCTCTCCAACATAAGATGTCATCATATTATTAAAATCTAATTTTAATCTCATGCTTTCTTGCCAGTCTTTTTGTTCAAATCTCTTGGACATTTATGTACCTCCTAATATTTTTTATAGTAAAGTCCATTTCATAATTATTATTTGCAAAAATGTATGAAACTTTCCTTGTTTTTTTATTAATTTAAAAATGAAGTAACGTCTACTATCATTATTGTTATTGTACGACAGCATAAATTATATATAATATGGATAGCTTTGTAAATAGTAAAGAGCTATTTAATTACATCTATTCCTTTTGCTTTATATCTTTCATAAATTGCTTCTTTTAGATTGGAGTCAGTTATGATATGATCTACATCATTGAGATCACATACTTTCAATAAGGATACAACTCCAAATTTACTGCTATCAGCTAGTAGTATCTTCTTGCCAGAACGCTCAATAAGCCTTTTCTGTATTGGAATGGTATCAATCTCAAATTCTGTTGCTCCTTCTTTTAAAGATATTCCGCTTACACTTATAAAACATATATCTATATGAAATAGATTGATATAATTCTCTACAAGCTCACCCTTCAGAGACTTGTCCTTAGTATTAACAATACCACCTAGCAGTATTATTGTATAATCCGGTTCATTTACTAATTCTTCAACTACCAATATGGAATTGGTCAGTATAGTCAATTTCTTGTATTTGTTTTTTAGAAGTTTTGCTATTTCTAACGTTGTAGTTCCATTATCAAGAGCTATTACAGATTCTTCAGATATAAATCCCATTGCATTTTGGGCTATATTTACTTTTTCTTGGTTATGGCTTTTTTCCCTTATTTTAAAGTCTATTGATTTTGGGTTTATCTGGTCCAGCATTGCACCACCATGTACACGATGTAGAAAACCTTCTTTTTCTAAATGTTCTAGATCTCTTCTTACTGTTTCAACTGAAACACCAAAAAGTTCTATTAAATAAGAAGATTTTACGGAATTATTTTTTTCTAATAGGTCTAGTATAATTTTATATCTTTCTTCTGCTAACAAAACTCCCATCTCCTCTAATCAATTAAATATGTATTATCTGTTACTTTTTCCATTTTCACTGCTATTTTATCACACTTAAGGCTCATAAGCAAAGCAAATATTCCAACAACTAAGCAAACTATCCAAAAAATCATAACACCATTCCAACTGAATCTATCCACTAAAGCACCTGTAATAAATGCAGCAAACCCTGCTGCAAGGTAGGAACAGAAATCCAGAAATCCAGCTATAGAAGATGTTTTATTATATTTTGCAAAATGTAATGGAATTACACCAAGCAATAAAGTATTGGCTCCATACATAACCGCAGATGTCAAACCTAAAAATATAAGAGCGATTATTATATTGTAGGAACCTAATTTCACAAACCCTATTATCATGAATATACTTATCAAAAACAAAATATATATTGTCCTTTTTTCTTTGTGCTTCAATTTTTTATTCAGGAAACTCGCAAACATCATACCCAATAGATTCATCACAGGTATGAATATAATGAATTGAGTGGTTTCAGTAATGTCCAGATTCTGAGTTTCCATGAATAGAGTTGGTGCCCATAATGCAATAGAATCTTTTATTATTCCTTGCACAAAACAAGCTAATACTATGTATATTAATTTGGATTCTATTATGACTTGTAATAGACTGTATTTATTGTCTTTTACAGTTGCCCCTTCAGTAGGCTCATCAGATATATACTTACTGGCTTCTTTTGGTGTATCTCTAAAAAACGAGAACCATATTATTGAATATATAAGTATGATAATACCTGGTACCCAAAAAACAAGATTCCAATGGGATTTTGCAATAATAAGTCCTGAACCTCCCCAGGCTAGTATATAACCTCCTACCATTGAAGTTGAGATACCTATTGAAACAGAACTTCTTTTTTTAGGTTCATACCAATTGGTTATAGATTTTACTATGGGTCCCCATAGAGTTGACTGGGCATATGCATTTATAATCCATAAAACCATCATAAATATATATGTAGTACTGAATCCAAAACATATATTGCATATAGCTGTAGTGATTAATCCAAAAAAGACTATTCTTCTAGTTGATATCCTATCTCCTATTTGTCCATTGATAAGTTGTCCAAAACCGTACACCCAATAAAATAGACTACCGATTAACCCCATGGACCCTTTTGACCAACCAAAAGTATCTTGAATCTGAGGAATGGCTACTGATAGGTTAACCCTTCCAAAGTATATACTAGCATACGCAACCCAACATAATATAAATATTCTTATTTGTGATTTACTTAATTTAGTCATATTAATTAGCACTTCTCCTTCTTAACTTTTAATTAATTCCACACATATACACATATATACTTACAAAACCAATTATTTTTATTAATTATACCACATTTTTATATAATATCAACTTTTTTATAAGGGTTTTTTATATAGACAAGCTATATTTACACATTTATTACACCACAATTACACATTTATTCATAAATTATCAATAATATTCTTGTTTTCCCAATAATAATGTGCTATAATTTCTAAAAATATTACTTTGGAGGAGGATATCCATGAAAGAAGAATTACGTTTTTTTGAGGTTACGCCTAAGATTATACTTGCTGATACAACTGCTGAAATTGAAATCAAACCATTAGCAAAATATGCGACTTTTGATTCTGATACCGATATTGAAGTCGCTTATTATCCTTTAGAACATTTTTCTACCATTGGTGAATATAACTATCAAGAAAAGTATATGGTCCGAGCAAAAGATGGTGTTATTCAACTGACTCAATATTTTATAGGAGAGCAAGAACATATAATTAAAATTACTGATACTGCAACCAAGAAATCATATACTTTCAATTTCTACTCTGTCAGAGCAGACTTATTTGATAGAATACCTTATAAAGGTGACTTACATATGCATAGCCATCACTCCGATGGCAAGGAATCTCCTGGATTCGTAACTGCTTCTTGTAGAAAAATAGGATTTGATTTTATGGCATTAACCGACCACGGGAAATATTATCCATCCATAGAATGCCAAGAGACTTATAAAGATATTGATCTTGATATACTAATAGCTAGAGGCGAAGAAGTACATCCAGAGAATAACAACGTTCATATTATTAATTTTGGTGGGGATTTCAGTGTAAATGAATATATGCAAGATAATAAAGATGAATATTATAAAGAAGTAAAAGAAATTGAAAAAACAATAAATCTTGATGACGAACATGCAAAATATGAATGTGCTTCAAGCATGTGGTGCTTTGATAAGATTAGAGAAGGTGGGGGATTATCTATATTCTGTCATCCATATTGGTTGATTGATTCGGGTTACTATATCTCTAATTCTGTAATTGACTTTATGTATGATAATCAGCCTTATGATGCCAATGAAGTTGTAGGGGGATATCATCCATTTGAATTTTCATCAAATACTTTACAGATCGCTAGGTATTACGAAGAACGAGCAAAGGGTAAAAAAGTACCCATAGTAGGTGTAAGTGATGCACATGGCTGTGAGAACAAAGACCTGTTCGGCTGGTTCTATACTATAGTTTTTGCACCTTCTAATGAACAACCAGATATAATCAAAAGCATTAAAGATCTATATAGTGTAGGTGTGGAGTTCCCTGCTGGAGAGACTGTTAGACCAGTTGGACCTTTCCGTCTTGTAAAATACGCTCTATTCCTCATTAGAGAGGTTTTTCCACTACATGATGAACTTTGCTATGAAGAGGGACAATTAATGCTAAAACATATATCAGGTGATGAAAATGCCAAGGTTAGGTTAAATAGTCTAAAAGGTCAAGTGAGTAACCTATACAATAAACTATTTTCAAAATAATTATGAAATAGCTATAGAACCATGGCTTAGACTAAATCAGTTTAGTTTAAGCCATGGTTCTATATGATATAATTATTTATCTAACTGATGATACTATTTCTGTAATTTTATTAATTGTAATAAAATCTTCATTAATTATATTCTCTTCAGGTATCTTAGTCTTAAATAACTCTTCAATTTTTAAAAAGACGTATACGAGGTCACGGGGTGATAGATCAATTTTTGAAGAAAATAAATGTTCATCATAATCTTCTTCTTTTAGATTAATACCTTTTACTGTATTTATCAAATTAACTATCTGTTCTTTTATATTATTATCAGTCATATTTAATCTCCTCTCAAGTCTACATTAATTCTTCATCACTATTACTATAAAGCTCATCAAGAATAGAATGAGTTAACATAGTATTTAGTTTACTATCAAATATATTAAATACTGGATAATTCTTATCTAAATAATGTCTACACTTACGATTCATTGTCTCTTTATCAAGAGTTAAATATTGTATTTTTTCACTATTATCTGTTTCATCCCACTTAATTGCTTGGTTAGCAATAATAAAACAATTGATATTATATCCATACTTGTACTTAATATGGGTACTAAGATAATTAAAATAATCTTCTTTATAATCTTCATAAGGTATACTACAGATCGTATAATCAGATAATATAGCATTGGAAACTAAGTAATTGTGAAAGCCAAAATTATTATGGAATTTGTTATCCATAGGGAAAGCAGCTCCAGGTACTCCTAATATTACAACATCTGGTTTTTGTTCAATGCATAATGAATGTATGTAATAGTTAAACTGTTGGATTCTATTAGTTGTACTTAATTCTTGGTTATACATAAATTTTGGATATGCTATCATATCAAATATATTGCTATATCCCTTAGTCCCGATTTGTAAAACTTTATATCCTTGTTCTCTGAAAAACTTTCCAACAGATAATTGTGTATCAAATTTATTTGTTCTTTCATTAGTTCCAATAACTGTTATTATGGGTACTGGAATATCTTTCATCTTGTAACAATACATTTCTTCATATTTCTTATCATCTTTTTTAATAATAAATTCATATTCTGCATTGTAGTGTTTAGCTATATCTTTTATTTCTTCACAATGTTGTTCATATTCACCTAAAAAAATGAGTTTTTTACCCTTTTGAGCTATATATTCAATATACTCTTTTAGAAATGATTCATATGGTAATTCAAGATAAGATTCACAAAACAAGACACATTCACATTGATCTATAAGACCTTCAAAAGAAGACCTAACCATGTATCCTGTATCTATCCCTAATATCCTTCCAGCATCTTCATCAGCATATCCCCAAGAATTAGGGGATACTACTCCAGAAATCCTAAAATCACTTAACATATCTTGATGCATTAATAGATGTATATTAGATATGTCATATGGAAATAAAATTGCCTCTTTCATAATTGCACCCTCCAATTCTTTTAGATTATTCTAAATACTTCATCATCATATGTAAAATCCATTTCTTTTAGATAACAATAATCTTTCATCATCTCTTCTGTATCTCTCTTAAGATTTTTACATTGAGTTAATTTTGCATTAGCTGATAGTGTTCCGTTATCGTCAGAAAAAACACAACATAGATAACAAAAATTAACGTTCCAACAAGATAAACATTGTTTTTCTGTTAATTTTCCAATATTAGTTAGCTTAGATGCTTTTTCTACATCAAATCCATCCCAAATATTTCCTATAATAAAACTCTTTGATTGTTCATTGACTTTTTCACATGGAAATAGGTTTCCCTCTGTATCAACAAATATTTTATGACTGCCTGCTATACACGGTCCACTATGATGTCCGTATTCAGTTTCCGAAAATGAAACGGTTCGTCTCTCCTTCATAGTAGAAAATAGTACGCTATAATATGATTTTACTATCTTAGATACATGACGTTCATCTAATCGCTTAATAAGGAATAAAAATAATTTAAAAATCTCATATTTATATTTTATTGTATAATTTTCAGTTGGATTGAATTTATCTTCTATGATATTTTGTTTATTTATATAGTTAAAAGATGTATAGTAATTCTTTACAGTATCATAATCTGTGAAGAACTTATGTAAACAATCAAAATCTAAGCTAGGATCAATAACACAATTAAAATTTATCTTACTAGCAAAATCTTTATAATTTTGTTGTAGATATTTTAAGTTCTCTAAAATTCTGTCAAAGGAACCTCTTCCCTGAGAATCTTTACGATTTTTATCATGTATTTCTTTTGGACCATCTAAGCTAATTAGTAGATTAAAGTTATTATCATCTAAAAACTTAATAATTTCATCCTTTAGAAGAGTGGCATTTGTAGTCATATGATATCTAATCTTTTTACCTTTATAAGTGTCATTTGCATATTCAACAAGTCTTTTAACTAAATCAAATTCAATTAATGGCTCTCCTCCATAAAAACCTATATTCAAGCTCTCTACATCAACCGCATGCTTTACATAAAAATCTATAGCTCTTTTACCAGTTTCAAAACTCATCTTTTTGGAAGAATGTTTTCTGTTATGATAAGAACCCGCATAAGGACAATAATTACACATAAGATTACATGCTTGTGTAATCTGTAAAGTAAGTGTTGATACCGACGTTTTAAGGTATTGTGGTATAATAGATGTACTTGGATGCTCCATATATTTCCATTTGTGACTAGATAATAGACCGTTTGTCATCATCATTTCAATTATTTCTTTAGATTTATCACATGAAAATGTAATTTTTTTGTTGTTAAGATAATGTTCCAAGTCATCATAAACATATTTAGGTATTTTAAATATTGCATTTGAATTTATATCAAAAACATATGTATTTTCATATGTTTTAAATAAATGAATAAAAGGTAACGCATCATTCTGCATCTTTTTTTTCCTCCTATGTTTATATAAAATTTATCTGAACATGTAAGAGGTGTCTCTTACCAGAGACACCTCCGTACAGACGTAACTTTGTAACTGAGCATATTATTTAATTACCTATTTTATTTACTGTCACCACTTATATCCTGTATACAAATAAAGAAAAATATTTAATGTATACTCTACATTTTAATAATTAATAACAGCTTTGTATTACACATTTATGTAAGCTATAATGTAATGCTAAGTATTAAATAGGAACTAAATTAAATTCTCTCTTAGTTAACCCTTGAATAGTAAGAGCTTGAACTAGAACTTGATTGGCTACTATAGAAAGAAGAATGACTAGCACTTTCGTCGCCCCAACAATTACAATAGCATCCGCAAGAATTACACATACAATACATATGCGCCTTAATTGTGTTTCCAGTTTTCATTACTTTTTTTCCTAGTTTTTTCATTTACTAAAAACCTCCTATAATTTAGTTTTACATCATCAATATGAATTATTATTGGTGATTTTTATTATACTGTGCTCATATTATTATCAAAATTATTAAGCACCAGATATATAATATACCCTTTTGTTAAAATAGTCAATCAATAAGTTTATTTTATTTAATAATTTTACGTTTCAAAGGATAAACCGTCAAAACTTGACAAGACGATATAATATGTTAATATAATTATGCTGTATTAATTAGATTAAATTTTATTATTAGAATTATTTAATATTATATAATTATTTATAAATTAATATAAATTTTATTATTATAATACATAACTAATTGCTGGAAGGAGTGAGAGTCGAGATATATACTCGACATATAATGTCTAATAAATTACGAGTTGCTATTATAGATGATGGTATTGCCAAATGTTTACCAGGAGAATTAATTAATAAAAATATAGAAATTAACTCAAATAATATATTATTACAGAGTAATGGTGAAGACAAATTAACACATGGTACTATATGTGCAAGTATTATTGAAAAATATGCTCATAACATAAGTAGTATAAGCAGTATTAAGATATTAGACCATAACGGCAATGGTAATATTACTCAATTATACACAGCTCTAGAATGGTGTATACAATATAATATTAATGTAGTTAATTTAAGTTTGGGAAGTATATATTTTGATGATATGCAATCCATACGAAAAATAGTAAATAGATGTGCAAGTCTTAATATAATACTTGTATGTGCTGCATCCAATAGTGATTTTATAACATACCCATCTTCATTCTCTAATGCTATAGGGGTTAGTTGCGATTATAATAATATATATGATTTATCAAAGAATCAATATTATATGTTAAATAATAAATATCAAAATGGAATAGATATAGTTGCATATTCAGAGCATAAGTTATATAACCCTATCACACATAATTATTATACTTCTGATAAATGTAATAGTTTTGCTACACCTATGATTACTGCTAAGATATGCAATATGATAAGCGAAGATAATAATATTAACATCAATACTCTTTTGAATAAATTAAAAAATGATGCAGTTAATGATTGTAAGAATGAGAACAGGATTAAAAATTATCTATATATAGATTGGATAATTAAAGCTATCATTATAGATATAGATTATGATGAAAAAACTTCATGGGATTATTATTTTGATATAATTTTACATCTATCCTATTCAACTATGAATATAGAGTCAATAATGAATAAGATAGCAAATTATACTTTTGACACACTTATTATTAGAGCAAAGACTCCTATAAATATTCATCAAGAATCCTTAGATTCATTACTATCGCTAGAAAAAAATATCGTTTTAATTAATATTAACCCCGAACATAATTACGATAAAATTAATGCACATATGTTATGGCATAATCAATTAAAATATAATGCAATCCTAAATAATTCTCATCAATCACATAATGCTATTCTTAACATACCAAATCTCTGCATATTCTATGATAAGAATATTGATGTGATTATGTTTTCATGTTATTTAAGAGAATGCTTTGGTAAAAAAGGTTATAATATCAATTTAATAAATGATGAGGCATCATGTATACTCTATGATATAGATTATATTCCTCTTGATTGCATTAGAAATGACCATAAAAAAGCGATAGATTATATTAGTTATTTTACGTTCTTAGCTAATTATGACTTAAATATATGGTTTAGCAGTAATGATAATAAAGATTATTATAATAAAATACTCAGTCAACTAAAATACGACATAATTATAGAAATCAACATGATACATTATAATAACATAATACTAAGTGTATTAACAGATAACCAACAAAAATATAGTTTAACTTTTGAAAGCTTAACTAAAAAAAATATAGAATCGTTTTTCGATTTATTAATAAAATTATTATCATAATATACAAAGGAGAATCTCATATGAATAACTTTGGTATACTTAAGAAAGTTATTAAACTATTAAAACCCTATAAGTTTAAATTTTTTCTTATTATGCTATGTGTCATTATGCTAACAGTTGTATCAATTATTAATCCATTAATTATTAAGAATATAACAGATGATGGTTTACTACAACACAATTTAAGCACAGTAATTAAGATGTCACTAATCCTTCTTTTGCTGGCTGTTTCACAAGGTATATTGACATTAATTCAAGAAACAATAAGAATAAAATTGCAAAATAATATAGTCTATACATTAAATAAAAAAACATTTTTGAAACTTTCTAGAGTTAAAATTGAAGAAATTAGAGATATAAACGATACAGATCTTTTTAATAGAATATATACTGATATTAATAATATTTCTCGAGTAGCAGATAAAAACATTTTATTCATTACCACGCAGATATTTACTATTATTGGTAGTTGTGTAGGATTATTCCTCATCAGTTGGAAACTTTCTCTTATAGTATTAAGTATTGCACCCATTAAATTTTTTTGTGCTAAATATTTTTCTAAATTGCGTATGAAATATGAAAAATTATTTATTAATAAAAGTAGTGAGTTTGCAAACTGGTATGGTGATGTTATTGCCGGCATAAAAGATGTAAGGTTATACGGATTAATAAATACTAAACTAATTGAATTGAAATCTAAGCAAAAGGAATTAATTCACATAAGACAAAAGTTAAATATACTTAGTGAAATTAATATGGTAACAGAAAGTATTAGCATTCAGACTCTTATTAGTATTTTATATATTGTAGGTGCTATCTTTCTTATTGGTGGAGAATTAAGCTATGGAAGTATAATAGCTCTTATTTCTTATAGTATCAAAGTAACAAGTCCATTATCAGCTATTATGAATATAGGTTACTATTTAACAGGTATTATACCATCTGCTAGACGTTATTTTGATTTTATGGACTTAGAAAATGAAATGGAAGCTAATACTCACAAGAACATTACTCATAATTGTCTCCCTACTAAACATCCAATTTTAACTTTTAAAGATGTATCATTTGCTTATGATAACAACAACACCGTTGTAAGTAATATTGATATAGAAATTCGAGAAGGTGAAAAAATAGCTTTTATTGGAGATAACGGTTCAGGTAAATCAACAATGCTTAATTTACTATTACGTTTTTATACGCCTAATAACGGTAAAATTCTATTATATAATACAGATATTAATTACTATCCTATTGATGAATATAGACAGCACTTTGCTACAGTAATGCAGAATTCCCATCTATTTCAAAATACTATAAAAGACAATATTGTATTAGATAAAAAAATAAGTAATGATATGTTTGATAATATAATATCTATGTCCGAATTAAGTGATTTTTATAATACGCTTCCTGATTCGTATATGATTGGGCAAAATGGTTCTTGTCTGTCAGGAGGGCAAAGTCAAAAAATAGCAATAGCTAGAGCTATTGCCAAGGATTCAAAAATATTTATTTTAGATGAAGCAACCTCTTCCCTTGATATTAGGTCAGAAATTAATATTTCTAAACTTATTAATTCTCACTTAGTAAATAAGACTGTGATTTGTGTTACACATAGACCTGAATTATTAAAATATATGGATAGAATTATTCTACTTGATAAAGGGAACATTACCCAGATAGGAACTCATGATGAATTATTGCAACTAAGTCAATTATATAAAAAAATTATATCCTAAAAAATAGTTAAAAATATATTTACCATGTCTATAAATTAAGGAGCTGCATACAGCTCCTATTTTTTTATTATATAATCATTTCATTTATTCAATTTCATACAGATTACCAAATCTGTAACCTTGCTCTTTTAATGTTTTAATAATATCATCAAGCGCTTCTGTATTAGATGATGATACAGCATGTAGTAACGAAATCATACCAGGATGAGCATTATTAATTACGTGATTGTAAGCATATTCTTTACCCTTTTGGTTATTTGTATCCCAATCGGCATAAGCCATACTCCAGAAAATTGTTTTATATCCTAACTCCCTAGTTAAGTATATAGACCTTTCACTATATGCTCCTTCTGGTGGTCTGAAGAATGTATCCATCTTATATCCAGTCATTTCTTCAAAATATCTTGCTGTTTCTTCTATCTCATACTTAATTTCATCATCTGTCAATTCATACATTCTTTTATGATGTACAGTATGATTTCCAACTATATGACCTTCATCTTTCATTCTTTTTGCTAACTCCGCATTATTCTCAATGAAAGGCTTCGTAACAAAAAAAGTTGCTTTTACTTCATTAGCCTTTAGTGTATCAAGTATGGTAGGTGTATATCCATTTTCATATCCTTCATCAAAGGTCAGATAGATAACTTTTTCATCTGTATCTACAATATAGTAACCACCATATTGTTTAATATCAAACTTGTTATATCCAATTACCTTTTTATGTTCTTTATTTCTTTTGAAACTCCAACTATATCCTTTATTAGATAAAGTAGATGCATCAACATTCATATCAAAGTTATCTTCTGTACTACTTCCCTGAGGTATCTCCCCATTATCTTCTTCTTTGATATCTTCTTGGTCAGAAGGATTTTCTTCTTCACTGTCTTTTTCTTCTTCGGTCACCTTAGGTTCTTCTGTCTCTGACTTTTCTTCTGATTCTGGTTTTACTTCTTTTTCTGGGTGAATTTCGGATTCAGTATTAGTTTCATCTAATTCATTATCAGTTTTTCCCTTATTATCATTTTCTTCCTTAGCAATAGTATTGTTCTCATTATCATCTTTAGCAGTGGTGTCTGGTTTAAAAGCACCTTTTCCTACTGTAAGACCTAAGTATACTGCTCCTATAACCAAAACAAATATAGCTAATGCTTTTAATGTTTTTGTGTCTTTTTTCTTCTTCTTTGCCATTATTATTCTCCCTTCAAAGTTACTATATTCACCCTATTATAAAACAAGACAAGAAATTCTAATTAGATCATGATTATACCTAATTAGAAATTTCTTGCCTATATTATACTCTTTTTTATGACATAAATCTAGATAATTATTTCCTATATTCTTCTATATTTCACCATATTATTTTACTATTTATTCCTTGATTTGTTTCCTATATCTGTTATATCTGTTTTCAATCAATAGCTCTTCATCTAATCCATTTAATATCTCTAACTCTTTGATGAAACTATCTTTTAATTCTGCACTTATTTGGTGATAACTGTTATGTGCTCCTCCATCAGGTTCTTCTATAATCTTCTCGATTATACCTAATTCCAATAGGTCTTCAGCAGTTATTTTCATTACTTCAGCTGCTTCTTTGGCTCTTTTGCTGTCTTTCCATAGAATACTAGCAAATCCCTCTGGTGACAATATTGAATATATGGAGTTCTCCAACATCCAAACCCTGTCTGATACAGCTAAAGCTAAAGCTCCACCACTACCGCCTTCACCTATAACAACTGATATGATAGGAACTTTCAGTCTAGCCATTTCAAATAGATTCCTTGCAATCGCTTCACCCTGACCTCTTTCTTCTGCTCCTAATCCACAATATGCTCCCGGAGTATCTACAAAACATATTATTGGTCTATTGAACTTTTCGGCTTGTTTCATAAGCCTTAGAGCTTTTCTATAACCTTCTGGATGGGGCATACCGAAATTTCTATCTATATTTTCTTTTGTTGAACGTCCTTTTTGCTGACCGATAACCGTTACTGGTATTCCTTCAAGCAAACCTATTCCGCCTATTATAGCTTTATCATCACTATATAATCTATCTCCGTGAAGTTCTATAAAATCATCAAAAATAAGCCTGATATAATCTTCTGATGTAGGCCTTTCTGCCATTCTAGCTATACTAACTTTTTCCCATGGGTTCATATAATAAACACCTCTTCAAATATAATTTTAATTGATAACTGCCAAAAGTTCAAAATTTCTCATATTAATCAGCTAGAATGAACGTTAGTTCTGATGAAACTCTAGCAATTTGAATAATGTATTTTTCATGTCTCTTCTTTCTACGATCATGTCTATATATCCATGCTCTAATAAGAATTCAGCCTTTTGAAATCCTTCTGGTAATTTTTGATTTATAGTCTGTTCTATTACCCTTGCCCCAGCAAATCCTATCAAGGTTCCAGGTTCAGCTAGAATTATATCTCCAAGCATAGCAAAACTAGCTGTAACACCACCAGTAGTGGGGTCTGTAAGTACAGTTATATATAATAGTCCCGCTTCACTATGTTTAGCTAATGCCGAAGATGTCTTAGCCATCTGCATAAGAGATACTATTCCTTCCTGCATTCTTGCTCCACCAGAAGCTGTAAATATAATAATCGGTAATTTCTTATCAGTAGCATGTTCAATGGCTCTAGTTACTTTCTCGCCTACAGCTTCTCCCATACTTCCCATCATAAACCTGCTGTCCATAACTGCTATAACAACTTTTATTCCATTTATTTTACCTTCTCCTGTTACAACTGCTTCTTTTAGACCTGTTTTCTTTTGTAATGAAGATATCTTCTCTAGATACTCAGGAAAATCCAGAACATTTTTGGTTCCCATATTAGTGTTAAGTTCTTTGAAAGAACCAGAATCGATAATCTGTGATATCCTTGATTCACTATCCATCCTGAAATGTTTATGACATTTGGTACATATCTGATCTTTTGCTTCAAAGTCATCTCTGTAAATTATCTCTCCACAATTATTACATTTAATCCATTTACCAGTAGGTACTGATGGATCACTCATATCGTTGTATTGTTCTTTTCCGTTTACAGCTGTCTTTATAGGTAATTTAATGTATTTTTTCTTTTTAAATAATTCTTTCATACATATACCCCTTTAATTGGTTTATTTGGTTGTAGCTATCATTGTCTTTTATATACTAATAAATAGTAAAAGGTAATATTGAACCTAGGGAAATGGCAAACTTACTTTTATAAATAGCATATTAAGCGGCAATATTACCCTTTACTATTCTTAGTATCTAATAAATTGGCATTTGGTATTTATATCTCAACAAGGGGCTATCGGATAATATGTAGCCATCTACAAAAATGTATTATCCGACAGCCCTCATCAAGTTATCTATTTCTCCATTAACTTTTCTATAAAAGAAGTATTGTAATTTCCTTTTACAAAACTCTCGTTATTTATTAAGTCATATTGAAAATCTATGTTAGTGTCTATTCCTTCAACGATAAATTCACCAATAGCACTGTTTAATTTCTTTATGGCACTCTTTCTGTCTTTATCATAAACAATCAATTTTGCTATCATTGAATCATATGTTGGAGGTATTTTATAACCGCAATATATGGCACTGTCTACTCTAATATCTTTTCCACTAGGCATATGTAGAAAACTAATCTCTCCAGGAGACGGTCTAAATCCTTTACTAGGATTCTCTGCATTGACTCTACATTCAATTGCATGCCCTTCTATCTTGACATCCTTTTGGGTATAATTTAATTTTTCTCCGTCAGCTATTCTTATCTGTTCTTTTATCAAATCTATACCTGTAACCATTTCTGTGACTGGATGTTCTACTTGAATTCTTGTATTCATTTCAATGAAATAGAACTCTCCACTATCACTTAATAAAAATTCTACAGTACCAGCATTTTTATAATTGATTGCCTTAGCTGCTTTAACTGCTGCTTTACCCATTCTTTTTCTAAGCTCATCGTCAATAGCTGCAGAAGGTGATTCTTCTAGAACTTTCTGATGTCTTCTCTGCATGGAACAATCTCTTTCACCTAGATGTACTGTATTACCATAATTATCAGCTAAGATTTGGAATTCAATGTGTCTAGGATTCGTTACATATTTTTCCAAATACATAGTGTCATCACCAAAAGCACTTTTTGCTTCCGCACTTGCAGTTTTATAGGAGTTAACTAGTTCCTCTCTACTATTAGCAATACGCATACCTCTTCCACCACCACCAGCGGATGCTTTGATAATGACTGGGTAACCGATACTATCTGCTAATTCTATGGCTTCATCAATACCATCTACAGCACCTTCTGAACCCGGTACAACTGGTATATTATTTTCAATCATTGTTTCTCTAGCTTTTGATTTATTACCCATTCTGTCCATCATATCACCTGTTGGACCTATGAATGTAATGTTGCATTCTTCACATACCTTAGCAAATTTACTGTTTTCGGACAAGAATCCAAAGCCAGGGTGTATTGCATTAGCACCTGTAACAATCGCTGCACTAATTATCCTCTTAATATCAAGATAACTGTCTTTGGCTGGTGCAGGTCCAATACATATAGCCTCATCTGCCAATTGTGTATGAAGAGCTTCTTTATCAATATCTGAATATACCGCTACTGTCTGTATATTCATTTCTCGACAGGCTCTAATAATCCTTACAGCAATTTCTCCTCTATTAGCAATCAGAATCTTATTAAACATAATTCACCTCTACTTCTACTAACTTTTTATCAACTATTTAGCAATAAAAGTTAATTCTCCAGTAACAGCTATTTCACCATCAACAGATGCCACTACTTTTCCTACTCCTACTGGACCTTTTTGTTTTATGATATCTATTTCCAAATCCAATCTATCTCCAGGTACAACTTTTCGTCTTATCTTAGTTTTATTTATACCGCCAAAATATGCTGTTTTACCTTTATATTCTTCTAAACTAAGCATAGTAACTGCTCCCACTTGGGCAAGAGCTTCAACAATAAGCACTCCTGGCATTACTGGTTCTTCTGGAAAATGTCCAGCAAAAAAATAATCATTCATTGTGACATTTTTATAGCCTATCGCTCTTTTACCAGGTTCCATCTCTGTTATTCTGTCAACTAGTAAAAATGGGTACCTATGTGGGATAATCTTTTGAATTTCCACAGCATCTAACATAACAATCTATTCCTTTCCTCTTAATGTTTTAAAAAGTAATAAATGCCTTTGATACAAATAATAAATTATCTATGGTCTAATTTTAAACAGAGGCTGATTATATTCTACTATTTCTTCATTTTCTACCAATACATCAACAATCTCACCTGAAACTTCAGCTTCTATGTCATTCATTAACTTCATAGCTTCTATAATACATAGAGTCTTGCCTTTTGATACTTTATCTCCTATTTTAACGTAATCATCTTCATCAGGACTTGGAGCACTATAAAATGTTCCTACTATAGGTGATTTGATTGTTACTGTATTTTCATCTTCTACTTCTACTTTATGGCTGTCATTTTCTTGTACAGTCTCTTTATTGACGTTAACAGTCTGGCTTGTATTCGGTTTTTGTACATAAGGTTCTGGGTTTGATGTCATCAAAACTTCTTTTTCTTTTCTTATGGATATCTTACAACCATCTTTCTCAATATCTACACGTGTTAACCCTTTATCACTTACTAGATTTATAAGCTCTTTTATATTTTCAAATTTCAAGAATCATCACTTCCTTACACTATTATTTTAAACCATCACCTAGGTTTATTCCTCATATTTACTTATGATTAATGATGCATTGTGTCCACCAAAACCAAGCGAATTAGAAAGAACATATTTTACATCTAGATTTCTTCCCTTTACTGGAATATAATCCAAGTCACATTCTTCGTCCGGTGTTGTATATCCTACTGTCGGATGTACAAAACCATCTAATATGGTTTTTACACATGCAACGACTTCTACTGCTCCAGCTGCTCCTAGTAAATGTCCTATCATTGATTTCGTTGAACTGATAGGAACTTTATAAGCGTACTCGTCAAATACTGTTTTGATAGCAGCTGTTTCCAATTTATCATTATATTCAGTACTTGTTCCATGGGCATTGATATAAGATACATCCTCTGGTTTGATGTCTGCATCTTTTATAGCTAATTTCATGGCTCTTGCAGCACCTTCTCCACCAGGTGCTGGTGCAGTAATATGGTAAGCATCACAAGCAGCTCCATATCCTTTTACTTCAGCTAATATCTTAGCACCTCTAGCCTTGGCACGTTCTAATTCTTCTAGAATTACAATCCCTGATCCTTCTCCCATAACAAAACCATCTCTGTTTTTATCAAATGGTCTTGATGCTTTTGCAGGATCTTCACTGCTGCTTAATGCTTGAAGAGCTGTAAATCCTGAAACTCCAAGAGGTACTATACAACTTTCGGTTCCACCTGCAACCATAACATCTGCATCACCATATTGTATTGTTCTAAAAGCATCACCTATAGTATTAGTACTCGTAGCACATGCTGTAACTACATTGGTACATACTCCTTTTAATCCAAATTGAATAGCGATATTACCTGCTGCCATATTGGTAATTACTTTTGGTATGAACATAGGAGAAACTTTGTTAGGCCCTTTAGCTAATAATTTTTGTGCTTCTTTTTCAATTGAACCTAATCCGCCGACACCTGTTCCAACGATAACACCAATTCTCTCAACGTCTTCCTTCTCTAAGTCAAGACCTGAGTCATCTATTGCTTCTTTAGCTGCTGCTATGGAGAATTGAGTAAATCTATCCATTCTCTTAGCTTTTTTTCTTTCTATATATTCTTTAGCTTCAAAATTTTTTACTTCAGCTACTATTTTTGCTCTATATTCACTTGAATCAAATGAAGTAATCTCTCCAAATCCAATTTTTCCTGCTTTTAGATTATTCCAATATTCATCTACATTATTTCCAACAGGTGTAATAACACCTAATCCAGTTATGACAACTCTTCTCTTCATGCTAATGCTAACCTTCCTTTCATGTAATTAAACAACCATTCCACCGTCTACATTAATTACCTGACCCGTAACATAGCTTGCTTTATCAGAAGCTAAAAAAGCTACCACGTTTGCTACTTCAGTGGCTCTACCAATACGTTTCATAGGTATATTCAATAGAATCTGGTCTTTTATTTTGTCTGTTAATATATCAGTCATATCACTCTCTATAAAACCTGGTGCAACAGCATTAACAGTTATACTCCTTGTAGCTAATTCTTTAGCCATTGATTTAGTAAGTCCTATAATTCCTGCCTTTGATGCTGCATAATTAGCCTGCCCAACATTACCTATTTCACCTATTACAGATGAAATATTTATTATCCTACCGCATTTTTGTTTTAACATAATCCTGTTAACATGTTTGATGCAGTTGAATGTTCCCTTTAGATTGACTCTTATTACGTCATCGAATTCTACTTCCGTCATCTTAAGCATCAACATATCTTTTGTTATTCCAGCATTATTAACAAGGATATCTATTCTTCCATGTTCCTCTTTAACCTCTGATATTAATTTCTGAGCATCTTCGAAATTGCTTACATCAGCTTTATAAGCTTTTGCTCTACCACCATCTGCAACAATCTCTTCAACTACTTTTTTGGCTTCTTCTTCACTGCTTCTATAATTAACTGCTACTATTATTCCATCACTTGCTAATCTACGGGCTATTGCTTTACCTATTCCTCTTGAAGCTCCAGTCACTATAGCAACCTTATCCATCAATTATCATCCTTTCTCTGGGATTCTAATACTAACCCTCTATTGATTTAATCGCCTTACTCAATGTCTTCATATCTTGTATGTTAACTATTTTCTTGGTCCTATCTATTTTCTTTACAAATGAGGATAGTGTTTTTCCTGGTCCTATTTCAACGAATGTATCCACACCATCATCTATCATTCTATTGATTGTCTCTTCCCATCTTACTGGAGAGACAACTTGTTTTGTTAAAAGTGTTTTAACATTATTATGATCATCTACATAATCAGCTGTTACATTGGTTATGTAAGGTATATTATTTTTAACAATGCTAATGTCTTCTAATTCTTTTTCAAGTTTTTCTGCTGCTGGGTTAAGCATAGGGGTATGAAAAGGTCCACTTACATTAAGCTTAATTACTCGTTTTGCCCCTGCTTCTTCTAATTTTTCACAGGCAATATTTAGAGCCTCTACTTCTCCCGCAATAACAATCTGCCCTGGGCAATTATAATTGGCAGGTCTAACCATTCCATCTATACCGTCACATATCTCTTCTACTGTACATGGCTCCAAACCTAGAACTGCTGCCATAGAGCCTTTACCCTCTGGTACAGCTTCTTCCATATATTTTCCTCTTTTTCTAACAAGACTTACCGCTTCTTTAAAATCCATTGCCTCATTGGCAACAAGCGCACTGTATTCCCCTAAGCTTAATCCAGCAACTACATCTGCTTTTAATCCATGTTCTTTTACAGCTTCTAAAATAGCAATGGTAGTAGTTAGAATTGCAGGTTGTGTATATTCTGTATTATTAAGAACATCTTCTTTTTCATTACATATTTCTTCTATATCAAATCCTAATGCTTCACTAGCAATTTGAAAGATTTTTTTACTGCTCTCGTAATTGTTAGCTATTTCTTTTCCCATACCAAGGTATTGAGCTCCTTGACCTGGAAATAAAAAAGCTGTCTTTCCCATGGTTTTCATTCCTTTCAATATATCAAACTAACTGTTTTAATTTCTTATATTATCAATAACCTTATCAGCATCTATAACAAGTTCTTTGATGATTTCACTACATGTCTGCTCTTTCTTGATCATACCAGCTATTTGACCAGACATTACGGAACCATTTGCTACATCTCCATCTACAACAGCTAATCTTAGTTTACCTGTGCCGAATTCTTCTAAATCCTCTACACTGACTCCCTCTTTTTCTAGCTGTAAGAACTTTCTCGTAAACTTATTCTTTAATGCTCTAACAGGGTGTCCTGTAGCTTTACCTGTTACACGTGTATCAATATCCTTAGCTTTTAGTATTTTTTCCTTGTAATTCTTATGTACGATGCATTCTTTCGCAACTAAGAATCTTGTTCCTATTTGAAAAGCATCTGCTCCCAACATTTTAGTGGCAGCTATACCTCTTCCATCTCCTATTCCTCCGGCAGCTATAACTGGGATTTCGACTGCATCTACAACTTGAGGTAAAAGAGCCATAGTAGTCAATTCGCCAACGTGTCCTCCTGATTCACAACCTTCAGCAATGATTGCGTCAACGCCTGATCTTTCCATTCTCTTAGCTAATGCAACAGAAGGAACTACAGGTATTACTTTTATGTTATGTTCTTTCCACATCTCTAAGTATTTACCAGGATTTCCTGCTCCCGTTGTGACAACAGCTACTTTTTCTTCACATACCATATGAGCAATTTCATCAGCAAATGGTGATAGAAGCATTATATTAACTCCAAAGGGTTTATCCGTTAATTCTTTTGTCTTCCTAATTTGTTCCCTAACAACATCACAAGGAGCATTTCCTCCTGCTATAATCCCAAGACCTCCTGCATTAGATACTGCAGCAACCAGGTTATACTCTGCTATCCAAGCCATAGCACCTTGAAATATTGGATATTCGATATTCAACATCTTACAAATCTCAGATTCCACTATTTTCACTCCTTAAAATTTAAACCAATCGGGTGCCCCCAGATTGGTTATAAGTTAATCATTCATTACTGATTATTTTTTACGTAGTCTAATGCATCTTGTACAGTAATCACTGAAGGTAAGTCCTCATTCTTAATCTCTACTCCAGATTCTTCTTCTATAGCCATAACTAATTCAAATAAGTCTAAAGAATCTGCTCCAAGATCATCTATGAATTTAGCTTGTAATGTTACTTCGCTTTCTTCAACGTCAAGTTGATCAATTACTACCTCTTTCAATTTTTCAAAATCCATTATAATTTCCTCCTAATTAATTTTATATTATTTTAGATTGTTATCATAGCAACTCCATAAGTAAGTCCTCCGCCAAAACCAGCGATAATAATTCTATTGCCTTTTTTCAATATGTTCTTTTTAAACATTTCATCTAAAGCAATAGGTACACTAGCGGATGATGTGTTACCATATGAAGAAATATTCTTGTAAATCTTTTCTTGGTCTATTTTCAGTCTTTTTGCTATAGAGTTGATGATTCTCTCATTAGCCTGATGTAATACAAAATAGTCAATGTCCTCTATATTATATGGAGACTCTTCAATTACATTTTTTATACCCTTAGGTACATAGCTACATGCAAATTTGAAAACTTCCTGTCCATTCATCTTTATATACTTATGTGACTCTTTGTTGACATAAGGATTCTTAAGATCACTACCACCACATACTAAGTATTCACTTAATTTACCTAGAGATTTACACTCAAAATCAATAATTCCTTCTTCTTCCGATTCACTTATCACAACTGCTCCAGATCCGTCACCGAATAATACGCAGGTTCTTCTATCTTCCCAATCTGTCAATCTAGAAAGTACTTCCACTCCAATTACTAAAGCATTCTTGGCTAAACCAGCTTTAATATAAGCTGTAGCTGTATTTAGTGCAAAAATGAAACCTGAGCATGCTGCGTTAATATCAAAACACATTGCATTATCTGCTTCTATTTCTTTTTGTACTTCACATGCAGTGGATGGAGTAAAATTATCGGCTGAAATAGTAGCTACTAATATTAAATCAATCTCACTAGGGTTTATCTTAGAAGATTCAACGGCTTTTTTTGCAGCGTTAACAGCTAAATCCGTTGTTCCTTCTCCAGTTGTAATTCTTCTATTCTTAATACCTGTACGGCTACTAATCCATTCGTCACTTGTTTCAACAAAGGAGGATAGATCATCATTTGATACTATATTATCGGGTAAATAACTACCTGTTCCAATGATTCTAACATTTTTCATATCATTATCTCCTATTTATTTTGCGATGCAAATACTTTGATAATCAAAGTATATCTGAATTGACTATAATTGTCAAGAATTTATTTCAAATATTTACTGAGCCAACCTATCCTAACACCTATCATATAAATGATAGACTTATTTCTATGAATTTATACATATTGTGATATTACAGTCTCATTCATACCGACTCTGAAATTTTTATTTCCTAATATATACCAACACAAAAAGTTATCCAACGCGCTTCTAAGAAGAAAAGTGTTTTGTGATAATAACCAAGGTATAAGGAGCAAAATAGTATAAGTATATGTGAAGTAGTGAGGCAGGACGCCGAACCCAGCTTTTAATCTGACAGCCCTACTGGACTGTCAGAAATAATAATGGACTCGATGTGCATTATTATTTTATTGAGCTCAGGACGAGCAAGTAGCTGGCGAAACATATACATATACTATTTTGCAGAAACCACGTCAGAACAAAACACTTTTCTGACCTTCCAGCTATAAACACCTATAATACATAGCACACATGGAAGCTTTATTTAGTACCTTGCATTATTAGGTAGTGTGTGATATACTATAATCACAGCATTATACAAACTCGAAGTTATTACTTTTTGAGAGGTTAATGCCATGGGAGGTTAATATATGAATATACAGTTTAAGAAAGGCGTATTAGAGTTATGTGTATTATCTCTACTCTCAAGAGACGATTATTATGGTTATGAGTTAGTCAAAAAGATATCCAATAATGTAAGAATATCTGAAGGAACCATTTATCCTTTACTTAGAAGATTAACAAAAGAGAATTATTTTGAAACTTACCTCAAAGAATCTACAGAGGGACCACCCAGAAAATATTATACACTTACCAAAAAAGGCCATGAAGCCAAAGAGGAACTAAGTAATGAGTGGTATGATTTTGTTTCAAGAGTTAATTCTTTAATTGAGGAGGAAGATATAAGTGAATAAGAATGAGTATTTAAAAAAATTGGATATCCTGCTTGAATCTCTTCCATATGATGAACGTAGAGACATTATGTATGACTATGAAGAACACTTCAAATCGGGATTATCTGATGGAAAAACCGAAGAAGAGATATCTAAAGAACTTGGTAATCCAGAGACAATCGCAGCAGGGTACATTCCTAATTTACATACAAGAGAAAAGAATAATTATTCTACAAATACTACTAGAACTACTGACAATACAAGAAATGGAAGCCAGTATTCCATAGGCATACTGATTGGAATGATTTTTTTCAACTTAATAATGATAGGTCTCTATATAGCTTGTTGGGCTGTACTAGCATCATTTTTCATTGTTGGAATAGCATTAGTACTATCTAGCGTAGCTGTATTGATTGTTAGCGTTTTCCACTCACCTATGATGTATGTTTCAATACCTTATGATATAATAACTCATCCATTTTTAGGATTTCTATTATTCATATTTATAGCAAGTGCAGGAGGACTTATCATAATAGGAACCATCATGTTAATGAAACTCTATGCTAGTTTTACTACAAAATATATTGAATGGAACAAGCGAATTGTAAGGAGGGATAGCTATGAAAAAGCTTAAAAATATGGCTATAATATTATCAATAACATTAGTAGTATCTTTTTTTGGTATCATTGCATATGCTTCGACTAACAACATTAATACTATAGGGTATTTTGGATTTAATCCCTTTTATAGTAATAACAACAATCATGACGATACTACTGATAGTGATAAAAATGATTATGACTGGTTACAAAACTTGCCTTTTGTACCAAACCAAGTTAAAGATATAATTCAAGACTCCATAGACGAAAGTATACACGATTCTATGATTACTGATTATGATCATAGTATCTATAATAAGACAGAGGATACCATCGTAGATAATTTCCCTTGTGAAGACCTTGATAAAATATCTATAAACACAGATGTAGCAATAATTGTTTTTAAGAAAGAAGATAGAAAAGATATAAAAGTTGAGTATATCTACACAAAACCAAAAACTAATAGTTATTCTATCAACTATAATACAGATGTAAAGAATAATACTTTGGATATCACTCAAAGAATAGTTACCAAAAATTTCTTTGGGAGCATGAATAAGGGTAATTATACAAACGATATTACAGTCTATGTTCCTAATGATTTTGAAGTAGACACCTTATATATCAATAATAATCTTGGAGAAATTAATAATAGCGATTTTTTCTCTGATGTCAAAAACATTGAAATAATTTCCAGTTTAGGGAAAATAGATATTACTTTAGCTAATTACAAAGAATCAGTTATCCTTACTAGTTCAATGGGAAAAATAGATTATTATAATAATGCCAAGGTCGATAAATTGAATATGTCTTCTAGCAGTGGTGTTATATATATGGAATCCAATAACACTATTAAGAATTGTACTGTCAATGCAGATATGGGCGGTATCAACATCGTTTCAAACGGTAAAATAGATAATTGTGATCTGGAATCAGATATGGGCGCTATAACAGCATCTTTCAAACAAAAGTTAGATTCTCTTAATATTTCGTCTGATATGGGAAGTATTAAGGTAGATCTATATGATAATGATAATTCAATTATATCCACAAATGTATCTATGGGCAAAATAAAATCTGATTTCCCTACTTCTTCCAAAAAAGGAGACTATAATGTTGACTGTGATATGGGAGATATAACTATTAGAAAAAAATAGATTTAAAAGTGGCACATATTAATAAATAATCTTTATTGTATAGTAATAATATTCTTTTTTAATGTTAAGTTGCAAAAAAATTAATTAATATAGTTAAAACTATAGACGTGGATTTATCTTTTATATATAATAATCATATCGTATTAATTATGGATTATGCAATTAACAAGGGGGAATAACAATGAAGTATGTACCAAATATCCTAACCATAATTAGAATGTTCCTTGTGCCACTATTTCCTGTAGTTTTCTTTTCATCGGTGGAGAATGCACATATCTATGCTTTAATAATATTCTTGGTTGCTAGTCTTACTGATTTTCTTGATGGATATATTGCAAGAAAATACAATGTGGTTTCAGTTGTAGGAATAGTCTTGGACCCTTTAGCTGATAAACTTATGCTGGTAACTACACTAGGTTGTTTATATTATTCAAAATATGTACCTATTTGGGTATTGCTTATAATTTTAATTAAAGAGACTTGTTTAATTATATCAGGTATTATCTTATATTTTAGAAAAGAAAAGACCGTTATACCATCTAACAAATTTGGTAAACTTGCAACTGTAACATTTGCAGCTGCCATATTTTTAATAATTGTTTTACCGGATCATTTTATAAGTATTACAGTTATGTTCATAGCAATAATTTTGGAGTTGATTGCTCTTTCTAGCTATGTTAGTTATTATTTTAGGAATGTTAGAGCTAAGACTGCTACTAATTAAGGAATTTAATTATTTAATATAGCTCACAGTCGCATAGGTAGTACCTGGGAATATTTCGTCAGCCCGTTAAACGTCCGTGTTTAAAGGGCTGAGTTTTTTGTTTGTAAAAAAAATCCTACCACGGCGGTAGGATAAAAATATGTAAATTTATCATAAATAAAAGGGGGGATAGTTTTCATAATTATATTATCATTTTTATGTGTATTTTAGATGTCAATAGCATTACAATTTAATTACATTGGACAATCTATTTCTTTGACCCAATATCCGTATTCTCCTGATTTGGTTTTGGCTCCTGAACAGCATACAAAATCTTTGAATCCATAGAAATATGCGGCTACTTTATCTTTTGGATAGTATATGCCAGGTACTCCAAGTATGAAGTATGGTTTTCCTCTGTCACAATCCATATCTCTTCCAAGTATTAGATGCTTATATTTTCTATATGCATTGAGCAAAAATGTATTATTTGTAAGCAGCCAGGATTCAATAGGAAAATAGATAATGTCTGCAGGTTCAATACGAATCCACTCTTTATTAGAATACTTCCCCTCAAATGGTTTCATTTTTGGATATTCCTTAAATATATTATCATATATTTTAGTCAGTTCATTTTTATCAAAATGCTCTTTTATAATATCAAAAGTTTGGTTTCCTATATCATCAATTTCTATAGATTTGTCATTCTCTGATTCCTTATTATATACGTTGGTGTTAGTATTTTCTTGGGTTAATTTAGTATCGTCAATCTTAGGACCATTGTTATTCTCATTACTTTGCTTTTTTGTTTGAGAATCATCTATAATATTTGTTTTTATAATTTTCTCCGTTTTGGATTTATCAGTATCTGTTTTGTTAATATGGTTAGGTTCTGTTTCAATTACTTTATTTTCTTCAATCAGAATCTCTTTATTAATTTGTGATTTTTCTATTCTTGAGTGGTTATTGATTTTTCTATCTATATTTATATTCTTTTTCCAAGGATAATCTATTTCTTTTATATATCCTACTAAAGGAAATTTAAATTTGTTGTCATTTTCTTTACAGGTTATAGCTATAATCGAAATATCATTGATGGGTATATCTTTTTTCATTATATTATCAGTATCAGTATTTATATTTAAGCTGGCACAATTATTATTGTCTAATTCTATAACTCCTATAGGTATCATATGGCTACTGTTTTCAGTAGTTTTTACAAGACACGCTTTATAAATGTATTGATTTGATTTTATAAGTCCATTTACAGATAATTTTATTCTGCACTTATTACCTCTTGTTTCTATCTTACAATATCCATAAGATTTGTTCCCTACAGAAACATATCCTTTATCTTCTTGTTCAAACATTGTTACTTGCCGATTATATTTATTTGATTGCACATTAAAACCCCCCTTTATACATTTATATTTATGTTAGGGAGGTTTTAGTATAATTAATAATTCATTTTATTTAATTAGCTTGTATAATTCGTTTGCTAAATTAGAAAATTCCTCTAGGCTGAGAGTTTCCCCTCTTACATTAAGTTTTAATCCGATATTTTCTATAGCCTGTTTTAATTGATCTTTGTCAAACATACCATCTAAGTTATTATATAGTCCATTAATAAGAGTTTTTCTTCTTTGATTAAAAGATGCTCTAATGATCTTGAACAACAATTTGGCATCCTCAACATCTACTGGAGGTTGTTTATGTTTTGTTAGCTTGATTACAGCAGAACCAATTTTGGGTCTTGGCATAAAACAGTTAGGTGGTACATTGGCAACAATATAAGGTTCGCTATAATACCCTACAGCTAAAGATAGTGCTCCATAATCTTTAGTCCCAGGTTTTGCTTTCATTCTGTCTGCCACTTCTTTTTGTACCATTACTGTAATACTATCCACTGGAACATTACTTTCAAACAATCCCATTATTATAGGAGTTGTGATGTAATATGGAAGATTGGCAACGACTTTTATTGGTTTATTATCATTTTTTTCTTCTACCAGTTTTACTATATCCACTTTCAAGATATCTTCATTGATGATTGTAATATTATTATAGTCACTTAAAGTATCTTCTAGTATAGGTATAAGTTTTTTATCAATTTCTACAGCTATTACCTGTTTTGCATTTTCAGCTAATTGTTGAGTAAGGCTTCCTATACCTGGACCAATTTCTATTACTACATCTTCTTTGGTTATATTTGAAGATGTAATAATTTTATTAAGTACATGAGAATCTATCAGAAAGTTCTGTCCAAATTTTTTCTGAAATGCAAAGTCATATTTTTTTATTATTTCTATGGTTTTTTTAGGAGAAGCAATTGGTTCTGTAATAAAAATCACCTCTTTTATTATTTTATTTATATCATTATGGTAATAAATTAAGTATAACCCGATAATAAATTATTAATATATTAAATATTTGTCATATTTTACTAATTATGAATTTAATTTTATAGATAATTGTACATTATATTAAATTCCAATATTTTACATTTATAAACAATATATACGGGTAATTATTTGTATTCTATACTATATATTGTATAATGATGTCATTTAGTTTAAATCCTAAACAAAACATATAAAAATAATTAATTTTTCGAGTTTTTATAAAAATTTACATTTTTTTCTTTATATATTCGATTTATATGATAGAATATATATATAAACAAATTTATTTTTACATAATTAAATATTAACCACTATTCCTGTACTACTTCATAGTCTTATTCGCACATATTATTACCTATTATTACTTAATTATCAACGGGCTAGATTCAATTATCAAATTATTCAAATTCCTATTAATAAGATCAAAAGTTAAGTGAGGTGCCTTCTATGCAAAGTACTGAAATAATTTATCAAGTAAATGAAAATCTATCTAATATCATCAATCAAATTAATAGCAATCTTACTATTGATACTGATATAATAGAAATGTCTAAACAAATTGATTTACTATTAGAGGAATTAATGTCAGAGATAGAAAAAAGTAATTAGAAGATAGGTTAAGTCATAATACTTGATTATGGCTTAACCCTAAAACTATCTATTTTATTCTAAATAGTTTTTTTGCATTTTCATAAGTACTTTTTAATATTTCCTCGTAAGACATATTTTTTAACTCTGCAATTTGTTGGATAACATATTTTAGATTGCTGGAATCATTTCTTTTACCTCTATTAGGTACTGGTGCTAGATATGGTGAATCGGTTTCTATTAAAATGTTATCAATAGAAATTTCTTTTACTACTTCTTTTAACTTATTAGCGTTCTTAAAAGTAACAACACCGCCAACACCAATATAAAATCCCATTTTAACATATTCCCGTGCTAATTCGCTACTTCCTGAGTAACAATGTATTACTCCACCAATTTGTTTTGCATCAGTTGATTTAATTATATCCATTGTATCTTTTGCCGCGTCTCTGCTGTGTACTATTATAGGTAATTGTAATTCTTTTGCTGTTTCTATCTGCTCACTGAACCACAACTTCTGAAGCTCTTTTGAAGAATTTTCATAATAATAATCAAGCCCTATTTCTCCAACAGCTACAACTTTATCATAATCTGATAACTCTTTTATGGTCTTCAGATCTTCTTTTTTCATATTTTCTACATCATCTGGATGAACACCTACAGCAGCATATATATAATCATATTTTTTTGCTAATTCAACACATTTGTAAGCTGAATCAATATTGGCTGCAACATTGATTATATATTCTACACCTTCATCTGGCAGACGCTCCAATAAATCATCTCTATCAATATCAAATTTCTCATCATCATAATGTGCATGACTTTCAAATATCATTGTTCTCACCTCAATTTATATTACTATTAGTATAAAGTACTAATAAACTACTTAACGTTCGCTCCGTTAGTGTAGGTTAATATCCCGTCAGCTAATTAAAATGGTATTTCCTATAAAACAAGATAATTGGGTGTATATACATAATAATATAGTACATACACCCAACCTTAACCTAAGCCATTATCCGGCTAATTTATTCCTCAACTTTCCCACCTTTAATTTAATTCAGGTAAATTAAAGGTTATAGGTTTGGTTTACAGAATAAAAACATAGAAGAAACACCTATATTTTTATTCTGTAAAGCCTTTTAATTAGCTTACCTGCATAATATATCGAAGTGGGAAAGTTGAGTTAGTTACCTTACAACAGCTCCGCTATTGATGTCTCCATCAACAGTTGCTACAACTAAGTTCTTCTTAAGTGAAGCAGCTAATATCATACCTTCAGATAAGACACCTCTTAATTTGACTGGTTTCAGGTTAGTTACTACAATAACCTTTTTACCTATCATTTCACCAGGTGAGTAACTCTTTGCTATACCTGATACGATTTGTCTTACCTCACTACCTATTTTTATTTTAGATACTAATAATTTATCAGCACCTTCTACTTTATTACAATCAATTACTTCTCCTACTTTTAATTCTACTTTTGCAAAATCATCAATAGAGATGTAATCTTCTTCTTTTACTTCTTTTGGCTCTTCTTTACCAGCTTTTTGAGCTTCTTCTAAATCTTTTAACTCTTTAGTGATATCTATTCTTGGGAATATGATATTACCTTGATTAACTTTTATATCCTTAGATAGTTTACCCCATTTTTTAGTACTTTCCCAAGTCATGATACTTTCATCTGTTATTCCTAATTGTTCTCTCATCAGCTTTGGTGTATTAGGCATAAAAGGTTCAATAAGTATTGATATTATTCTAAGATTTTCTGCTAGGTGATAAAGAACATTTGCAAGTTCTGGTTTTTTATCTTCTTCTTTTGCCAATACCCATGGTCTTGTTTCATCAATGTATTTATTAGTTCTTCTTACTAAGTTCCATATTTCTACTAGGGCATCGCTAAAGAATAATTGTTCCATGACATCTTCTACTTTTTCCACAGTGTTAAGTGCCATTTCCTCTACTTCTTTGTCATATTCAGTAGCATCAAACTTAGTTAGGAATTCGTCACCAAAGTATTTTTTGATCATCGCTACTGTTCTAGATACCAAATTACCTAAATCATTAGCAAGGTCTGAATTAATTCTCTGGATAAGTGTTTCATTAGTAAAGTTACCATCTTGTCCAAAAGCTATTTCTCTCATTAAGAAATATCTAATTGAATCTGAACCATATCTATCTACTAATATCTTAGGATCTACTACATTACCTTTTGATTTTGACATTTTTCCGCCATTTATTACTAACCATCCATGACCAAATACTTGTTTTGGTAAAGGCTCACCAAGTGCCATCAACATAGCTGGCCATATTATTGTATGGAATCTTACGATTTCTTTTCCTACCAAGTGTACATCTACAGGCCAGTATTTTTTGTATTTTTCATCGTTGTCTGAGCTGTATCCTAGTGCTGATATATAGTTTGATAATGCATCCAACCATACATAAACTACATGTCCCTTGTCAAATTCTACAGGAATACCCCATTCAAATGATGTTCTAGAAACACATAAGTCTTCGAGTCCTGGTTTTAGAAAGTTATTAAGCATTTCATTTTGTCTTGTTTTTGGTTGAATAAATTCTTCGTGTGATTCTATATATTCAATTAGTTTGTCTTGATATTTTGAAAGTTTGAAGAAATATGCTTCTTCTTTAACTTTATCCACAGGTCTTCCACAGTCTGGGCATTTTCCATCTTCTAATTGTCTTTCAGTGAAAAACGATTCACATGGAGTACAGTACCATCCTTCGTATGAACCCTTGTATATATCACCTTTATCGTATAATTGCTTGAATATTTTTTGTACAGTTTCTTCGTGTTCTTTGTCTGTCGTTCTTATGAATTTATCATATGAAATATCCATAGTTTTCCACAGATCTTTTATCCAATCCACAATGTTATCCACATATTTTTTAGGAGTTATCCCCTGTTTGTTAGCAACTTTCTCTATTTTTTGTCCATGTTCATCTGTTCCAGTTAAAAACATGACATCATAACCACGCATTCGCTTGTACCTAGCCATAGTGTCGGCAGCCACAGTTGTATATGAATGACCTATATGCAACTTATCACTTGGATAGTATATTGGTGTTGTAATGTAAAATGGTTTTTTTGCCATTTGAATTTCCTCCGTTCGTTTTTCTTATGATTATTATCTACGTAATTAGAGTAATTATTTATGATTCATAAGTTTTTAACCTATTATATAGTAATAATCGTGCTTTTATCGTTATGATATATTATATAGTTTTAACAAAAAAAATGCAAAGTATTTTTTGTGTTGGGAAGTATAGCTTATTGTGTATGGTGATTTGTTTTATTGTATTATGATGGACTAACAGATGTATAGGGGTGTAATATGTTTGGGGGTAGTTTTTTATGTGAGTGGACTAACGGTTATATGGGGATGTAGTATAGGGTTCATTTTACTTCGCCTTACTCCAAGGATCGGTCTTCGTAAAATGAACCCTATACTACTTTCGCTGATGGTACGTTATATTACAATCTTCCCCGTTAAAGTAACAGCATTTTATCAACTTCACGTATTAAAACCGCTGTTTTTTACTCTATCAAGAGCGCCAAATATATTAATAACCATATATAGTGATAAGAAAAATTTTTACAGCTTGTTGTTATTCCTTTAAAACAGATAAGGACAACAAATGTAACGAGAGTGATTATCACTATATATGGTTTTCACATACAACCGTTGTTATTAAAAAACTTACTCTAATCCCCAAAAAATCCTACAAATTCCTTAAGCCTTCAAAGTCTTAAACATATTAGTCTTATAAGCTTCTACACCCGGCTGATTGAAAGGATTGACCCCTAATATAGTAGCTGACAAATAACACCCGAATTCAAAGAAATAGAATAGTTGACCCATATAGTAAGGTGTTAGCTTAGGTACATTCAGTACTAAAACAGGAACTCCACCTTCGTAGTGAGCTTTGACTGTAGCATCATATGCACTCTTGTTGAGGAAGCTGAAGTCCTTACCGTTTAGATAATTGAATTCATCTATGTCCTCATTTTCAAGGGGGATAGGATAACTTGATTCCATATCTTCTATGTTTATAAATGTTTCAAATAGTATTTTTTGTCCATCTTGAATGTATTGTCCAAGTGAATGGAGGTCTTCTGAGAATGAGCATGATGATGGATAGATACCTTTTCCGATTTTTCCTTCACTCTCACCGAATAATTGTACCCACCATTTGTTGAAGTATTCCATTAATGGTTCAAATATCCCTAATATCTCAATGTTGTATCCTTTTTCAAGGAGTATATTTCTTATTAGGGCATAGTTGATTACGTCATTGTTATTAAGGCTTGCAGTGTGGATTGATTTTTCCATTTCGCTTGCGCCAAATAGGAGTTGTCTTATATCTACACCTGATACTGCTATGGGAAGGAGACCTACGGGGGTTAGGACTGAGAATCTTCCTCCCACGTCAAGAGGGAAAGGAAGTAGAGTATATCCTTTCATCTTTCCTAGTTTTTCTAGTGAACTGCCATTCAATGAGCCTGTAGCTATTATTCTTTTGGCGGCTTCTTGTTCACCGTATGTTTTTTCTAGATATTGTCTAAGTACTCTAAATGTGATTCCAGGTTCTAGTGTAGCAAAATTCTTGGCTATTACATTAACGTAGACGGATTTGTTTTTTATTTTATCCATCATGTTATTAAGGTATGCTGGTGATAGGTTATTGCCTGCGTATAGGATATCTACTTTGCTGTCTCCCATGGCTTTTATGACTGCTCTAGCTCCTTGATTGGAACCGCCTACACCTATTAGTATAAAAACATCTGCATTTTCTCTAATTTCTGCTGCTTTGTCTTCTATTTTCTTTAACATATCTTCGTCATTGGAGTGATAGGTATTAATCCATCCCATGGAGTCAGAATCTGTTGCTTTTGATTTCATACAAGTTTCTAGCAATTGTTTGTTATCTTCAATTTTTCTTTGTAGTTCTTGATTGTTTATATATTTATCTACATTGGAATAATCTAAACATATTGATTTCATTTTAAAACCTCCTTATAATATGAAGCATGATATTTTCTATTGATACGTTATTTAATATGATTTAACTGAATATAATAGTTATAATGAACATAATTTAATAGTAATAAGCTAATAACAATTTAACAATCACCTTAAAGGGGAGAAACTAATGGGCAAAATTAATTTCAAAAAGAAGACTATAGTCAGTATCTTGAGTACTTTTTTATTGATTTCACTAATTCTTCAAGGTTGTACTAAAAAACCTAATGATGATATAACATATATACCTGACTTACCATCTGAAAAACAGATTACAAAAAATATTAAAATAGATGATAGCAGCAGGTTTGATACATTTCTTGATAATATGTTTAAAGAGTATATTACATCTTCACCACTGGAAATGTCTATGCTTATATCTTCTCCACAGGAATTTGGATTACAAGATACTTCTGATAAATTGGATGATTTCAGTGATGAAGCATTAAAAGCACAATATGATAATCTTCGTGATAATCTAAAAACCTTGAACACCTTCAATATCGCTGGATTAACTAAGGACCAACAGCTTTCTTATAAGATAATTAAATATTATTTGGAACTTAATATTGAAGGTGAGGAATATGTTGATTATTCCTATAATATTAAGCATACATTAGGTTTTCATATTGGTATACCACTTACTTTGTCCCAGATTCCTATTAAGAACAAAGCTGACGCTGATAATTTTATAGCACGTCTGAAACAATTTCCAACCTCAATAGCTGAGCTTATGAAAGGTGAACAGGCTAAAGCACAAAAAGGTTATATACAGCCCGAATACATTTCTAATAAAGTTATTGACCAATGCAAAGCTTTTATGACACCACCCGAAGAAAATTTTTTATATTTGGCTTTTTGTGATTATGTTAACCAGTCAACTGAAATATCAGATTCTGATAAAGAATCTCTCAAAGCTGAATGTTTAAAAACAATAAATGATTATGTTTATCCTGCATATACCAATCTAATCGAGGAACTAGAAAAGATTAAGTCCCAGACAATAATTACTTCTGGTGTTTATACTTTTCCAAAGGGTAGAGAGTATTATGCACATCTAATAAAATCTAATACAGGAACTAATATTACACCTGAAGACCTATTTGAGTGGGCTAATGACTCATTTATTGAATCATCAAAAGGAATACAATCCATACTTGAAAAATACCCTGACCTTACTGAAATAGATGATTTACAGCCTAAGCCCTTTAATAACTTTGAAGAGTTATACCAAAAATGCAAGGAACTAACCAATAAGAATTTTTATGATTATCATATTCCAAAAATCAATAGTAAAACTATCCCTAACTACTTAGAAAAAGACTTACCAAGTGCATTCTATCTACCTGTTAGTATTGATCTTAAAAAATACGGAAACATGTTTTTACAGACTTCTGCTTATAACAACCTTAACATCAATGATTTTCTTGTTGTTTGCCATGAGGGAATCCCTGGACATCATTTTCAGTTTTCTATCGCATATCAACAAGAAAATATACCTAACATAAGAAAAGCTATTGATTTCACTTGTTTTTCTGAAGGGTGGGCTTCTTATATTGAAGGTTTGGCTTTTGGTTTTATTGATTATGGTAACCCTCAGATAAATCAGTTGATGATATATAATCTTGATGCGTCATATGCACTTTTAACCTTGGTGGATCTATATATACATTACTATGGAGCTTCTAGAGAAGAGGTTATCAACACTTACTCTTTGTATTTTGGCGAACAAATGGAATCCATAGTAGATAGAGCCATTGCTAATCCTGGTGAAACCTTACATTATGCATATGGTAGGTATTTTATTAATAATCTAAAAGAAAAAGCTCTAGAAGCCCTTGGTGATGATTTTGACATAAAAGAATTCCATGATGTCATATTAATAAATGGTGAAATTCCACTTTATCTTTTAGAGGAAAATGTGTCCGAATATATCAATAAAAAATCTAAAAGCTAACATGTCGTTATTAAAATAGAGCTGTCTAAGTTAACCATATACGGTTGATAGGCAGCTCTATCTATTGTATTAAATCAATGCCCTTATAATATATTCTATTGACTTATTAACTCTTATATCTTTTAATCATTTCTTCTAATGATACATTTTCGATTTTTGGAGCATATCCTACTGAACCAAAATTGACAATTAATGTTCCTACTACTTCTTTTACACCACGTCTAATACAATCTGTAATATCAGAAACATCACTATCTGGTTCATTTCCAGTTAATACCGTATCCATAATAGGTGTTAAGTAAACTCTAGGATCGAATGCACTCTTATTATTATCCATAATAGTCCAGATACCACCTATGGAATCGCTCTTTTGTTTACTTGGATTATTTAAGAAATATTCTCTTATATTACGAGTAACTGCTAGTCTTATATCTGTATCAACGTTTATTTTACCAATACCCAAAGGTATTACTGACATTAATTCCTTTACAGAGATACCATATGCATTTTGAATATCTCCATCTAAGTTATTGATCTCTTCTACTATGTATCTAGGAACTGTTGATGAACCGTGTGATACTAGAGCTCCGAAGATTCCTTCATGTCTTAAGTTCTCCATAGAAGCTATAGCTATTTCTTTTCTAAGTTTTGCATTCTTTCCTTTTGAAGCTCCGTGCATAGTTCCATAGGAAATAGCTAGACAGTCAACACCTGTTTTTCTAAAGAAATCGCACACTTTCATTGGATTAGTATAAGTTGATGTTTCAGAGAATACATGGTCTTCAACTCCTGCAAGTACTCCTAATTCACCTTCAACAGAAACTCCTTTTGGATGAGCATATTTAACAACTTCTCTAGTAAGTTCTACATTCTTATCATAAGGTAAATGTGAACCATCAATCATAACTGAAGTAAATCCATTATCAATAGCTGCTTTTACAGAATCAAAATCTTTACCATGGTCAAGATGGATGACGATAGGTATTTTAGAATGCTCTCCGATTTTTCTGACTGCATCTGCTATTCTTTTTGCACCTATTTTTTTATCTTCTAATGTTGCATTCATAAAGTCTTTTCTTCCGCCCATAAATCCGTTAGCTAAATCTGCTGCTTGTAGAATTGCTCCTGAACGAAACATTTCATGAACTTCTATAACTGCTTCTGCTTGAGCTACAGCATTGACGTTAAACGCTCCATGAGCAAATTTATATTTATTTGAAGCTTCCAACAAAGGTCTCAAAGGTACTATTGGCATAATTATGTCCTCCTAATTATATTTTTTCTATATGAAATTATAATGTTATATTCTACACTCTTAATATTTATTTTAAGGAGCTGACCAAGATATAACTCTTCTTGGTAATAAACAGCTCCTTATCATTTTAATTATCTATTCTATAAAACTTCGTCTTTCATCATTAAGTGAACACCAGCTGTTCTGAAAGTCTTAGGTAAAGCTAAGATATTAGGGTTATCTCCAACATATTTCTTAGCATCTTTTAATGCATCTTCAAAAGTAGCACGTGTCTTCATACCCATACCTCTTGCAAAACCTGGTTCATAAGCTCCTACTGCATATACAGCTGAACAGTTTTTCTCAGCAATATGTCCACATGATATCATTGAGAATGCATGATATGGATGATAACCATAGTTAAATCTATATTTATCAATATATTCTTTGTTGTTAGATAAGTACTCTCCATATTTTTCTACGTCTGGTAAAGTGTTATTATAATCTTTTTGGAATAGTTCATATACTTCTCTATATGAAGGGAACTCTTCATCATGGAAATAACCATTACAGATTGTTGAACATATGACTACACAGTTATCACTTAATATTCGCTTATGACGAATGATGTTAGCAGCGATAGCTTGCATTATTAATATTGGGTTGGTTCCATGACCATTACCATAGTGGAAGTTTTGAGGCATACCAAAAACTACTACATCATATTTTTTCTCAGCCCAAGGGATAAATGTACGTTTATCAGCCTCGTCCCAAGATAATGGCTGAATTGATTCTCCATATCCTGAGAAAACAGCTATTTGTCTTTGATAAGTATCTAGTACTGCATCACAACAGAAGAATTTTTTACCCATTTTATCTTCCATGTATTGGCTGATCTGGTCAAATTTTTGTCTCATTAAACTTGTTTTTGTAACAGGTGTGAAGTCATCTCTATGCATAACTCTTGGAATATGATGGGCACCTATACATTTCCAGTGAGTTATTCCTGTAGCACTATGCTTATATCCTCCTGAATATCCTCCATAAGGATTACCAAGTGTATGTCCGATAAGAACTGCTAAATCTGACTCATAAACATCTTTGTTCATGATTACTCTATCACCATATTCATTGTAACCTAGGTCTACAAGATTATCCCAATCTTCACTATCATGGTTAACTATTTGATGAGTATAATAAAAATCGTTGAATACTTTTTCACCTAAAATATTTTTAATTTCTTCTTTTCTATTCTTTCTATGAAGTCCATTACTACAGATTAATTTGATGTCTTTCTTCTCTACTCCAGCTTTTAAACACTCTTCAATGATGATTGGAATAGAAACTTTTCTATGTGAATTATCTTGGAATCCACCTTTTACTCTATCTGGGAAAATAATTGTTACTTTTGAACCTTTTTTAACTTGTTTAGAAATAGGCTCAAGATCTATTGGATTAAGAATAGATTGTCGTGTTACCTCTTCCAATTTTTCAGCTGGTATAATCTCAGGGTCTGCTACTGTTTCTCCTGGAATAAAAACATCAGTATTATCTGGTAAATTCGCTTCCATTAATCCTTGTCCATATTCAAATTGTAATTTCATTTGGTTACCTCCGTCTTTTTATTATTTATCCTAATATAAACTTACTGTCAAATTAAACAGAAAGATTTATTGATATTTATAGCTTTTACTCATTATTATTACTAAAATTATGTAAACTTATTAACAATATTTCATAATTATATTTTTTAATCCTTCTGGCTCAAATGCAACAGGCTGAACGAATTTTGTAAGTGCAACTAGACCACCATTGATTGTATCGATACTTGCAATCATAGCTGCATTCTCTTCCTTCAATCCTCCACCATATACTACAGGTATATCATATCCAAATTCTTTCTTAACATAATCCTTGATACACTCTGAAACAAATGCTATATACTCTTTTCCTGGTGGTGTCTTACCTGGTCCAATCGCCCATATAGGTTCATAACCAATAACAATTTTATTATCCTTCATTACATCAGTTGTATTATCAAGACATAACTGTAATTGCTCTTCTAAGACTTCTTTGATACGAGGTTTCTGCTCTTCAAAAGACCCTTCTCCTCTTTCCTCTGCTGTTTCTCCAATACATAATAAAACATTGATATCTTGCTTTAACGCACACATAACTTCATCATTTATCATTGAATTAACCGCAAAAGAAGCTTTCTTACTATCATAATCCTTATCAAATCTCTCAATAATACCAAGCTTATCTTTTCTTTCCTCAGAGTGTCCAATTATAGACCAGCTAAGTCCCATACTCTTAGCTGCAGCTGCTGGCAAATTAGTAGTAAAAGCACCAAAATTACCACCTTTAGCAACATCCTCTCTATAAACACCCTCACTTCCCAAAGAGATATTAGCTCTAACCTCTTCATCATAACTATTCAACTTCTCTATCGCAGGAATCAAAAGAGATTCTGGCAATAAATAAGTAACTGTAATATCATCTAATGTACCAAGATTATTCCTAATACTCTCAGCAATAACCCACTCAATCCATTCCTTGGAACTTTCCTTAGGACAAATACCACCCTTAGAAACAGGAACATCAAACCTCTTAAGATTCACAAATATTTCTTTCATAAATTTCCCTCTTTTCCTTTTTTGGTAGTGTAAAGTTTAACACTACACTATTTGTTTAAATTCTTTATTTATCAAGGGTTTCACAGTTTTTTGCAATAAAATAACAATGACCCCCTATTTTCAGTTATAATTGAAGTTCCAACACACCAAAAATTCCTGAAAGGATGTCATTGCTATGCCTTCAATTATAACTTATTTACTTAATATAATTCAATACCAAAATCAACAAATTTACTGGTTGATACTTTTCATCTCAAAATATATTCCTCTTGGTCAATGGGCTCATGATGATATCCACTCACCTAAGTATCAAAAATTCAAAACGGATATCCTTCCTACCATCGTCCCTTTTATCAAACAAGACTGGCAGTTCCTTATTGCTTATTACGAATGGAAAGATGATAAAAAGTTTAAACCTGTTCAACGTCGTAACGGCAAGACCGTCTCTGTAGATGTTACTTGCCCTGTTTGTGGTGCTCCTCATCATTATCTTTACGACAACAATGGTGGTAACGGCCAATACCAATGCAAAGTTTGCGGTAAAACTTTTCTTACTGGTGAACGTGCGGCTAAGAAACTCAAACTTAAATGTCCTTACTGCGGTCATTCACTTTCACCTGTAAAAAATCGCAAGTTTTTCACCATCCACAAGTGTATTAACCAAAAGTGCTCTTACTATCTTCACAACTTAAATTCTGTCGACAAAGAAACGATTTCCAACAATGAAAAGTTTAAGCATAAACTTCATTACCTTTACCGTGAATTTAACATGGATTTCTTCAAAGTTGATATGAACGCTATTGACAAATATGCTTCAACTCTTAGGTTTCGCAAAAACAATGCTCACATCATGTCTCTTTGCTTAACATTTCATGTTAACCTTGGTCTTTCTTTGCGAAAAACATCTCAGGCACTTTATAATCTCTATGGCATCAAAGTCTCTCATACCATGATTGCCAACTATTGTAAAACCGCTGCCGTTACTATCAAACCCTTTGTCGATAACTTTGATTATAAGAAATCTGATACTTTTATTGCTGATGAAACTTATATCAAAGTTAAAGGTATCAAAGGCTATATTTGGTTTATCATGGATGCTGTTTCTAGGTCGGTTATCGGTTATCAGGTCTCGGATAATCGTTCTGTTGGTCCATGTATTCTTGCCATGCGAATGGCTTTTAAGAATATCTTATCTATCTCCAAAAACTTTAAATTTATAGCTGATGGCTACAGTGCTTATCCTTTAGCCGCTCAGCAATTCGCCCTTAAAGATGAGAATCCTTTATCCTTTGATATCACTCAAGTTATTGGTTTAACCAATGATGATGCCGTTTCCACTAAATTCCGACCATTTAAGCAGATGGTAGAGCGGTTGAATCGAACCTTTAAGGCTACCTATCGATGTTCCTGTGGCTATGATAATTTCGAAGGTGCCAACTATGCCGTTTCACTTTGGGTTGCTTACTACAATTTTCTCAGACCTCATTCGTCCAAGAATTTTAATGTTTTAAACTCAGTAGACATGATTCAGAACGCTGAAAACATGCCCGGTAAGTGGCAAATCTTACTTCATCTTGGTCAACAAACCATTCTAAAACTTCAAGAAGACGCCTATTCTAACTGTTCTTAGATTCGATCCAGAGGCAACTTCACAGTCGTCAAAATCTTGATTTTGATTTACCCTTGATGGCATAAAAAAGCAATGCTACAATGCACTCATTCGACGTGATAAGTCTAACTGTTCTTGAGTTTTCTCCGTCGGCATGGTCTATTTGCATTGCTTTTTTATGCTGTCAAGGGCGACGTCTGTCTGCCAAAAATACATATTTTGAAATTTTCAAGGTTCTTTTCTCATTGTGTTCTCAACACTGAGTTTTCATAGGCTACTTTACACTACCCCTTTTTTATTGACTTCTAAAATCAAGTATTAAACGTATTCTCCATCTATTTACTACTAATCTAAATAAAACTTAAAATACTTACGTACTAATCGGTCGAAGGGTAAAGTGTTACAATCACGCAGACCGACCGCTTCTCAGGGTAAGGCAAGTGATTGTAACACTTTACCCTGACCCTAACACCTCATTAATACACCTTCATATCTTCTTACTAACTTCCTTATTCCTCTCAAAATAAGCATAATCAGGAATATCTCCACCAATCAAAGGCTTACAATACTTAATAAAAGAATCTGTAACATCAATTCCACTCTCATGAATAAACTCTTTTGGCATCACTTTTTCATCCATCATTACCTTTTCAATAGGTATTAAAGTATATTCACATTCATATGGCTCATTACTAACTCTATCAATACCAACCATCATACCTGTATTACCAGCTAAAGCCGCCCTTACAGCTTCTCTACCTGCTTCTATAGCTTCAACTCTATCAACTGAAGACTGTAAAGTAGCACTGGCACGTCCTACAATACCAGGTTTTTCACTTCTTGCTTTTATACCTAACTTTTTAATAACCAATTCAGCAAGATAAGAACCTACATCTCCAAAATATGTTGCTCTTTCTGTTTTGAAAATAGGTGGAACAATAGGTTTACCCTGTTCATCTTTCAATCCTTCACTAGCTACTACAACTACGCCACCTAATCTATTATATAATTCCTCAACTTTAGCTAAGAATTCATCCTCTTTGAAAGGAACTTCCGGTAACAAAATCATATGAGGTGCATCATCTTTATTTTTTCTAGCAAGTGCTGAAGCCGCAGTTATCCATCCAACATTTCTTCCCATAGCTTCCACAATGGAAACATGTATCGGCATAGCTCTAACATCTTGTGCTACTTCTGACACAGCTGTAGCAATGTATTTTGCCATACTTCCGAATCCAGGGCTGTGATCTGTAACTGCTAAATCATTGTCAATAGTCTTAGGTATGCCCATTACACATATATCATGTTCTTTGGCTGCTTTGGCTAGATTACCACAAGCATCCATAGTTCCATTACCACCATTAAACAATACATATTTAATATCATGTTTTTTAAGAATTTCAACCATCTGGTTATATTCATTTTCATATAATGGTGTTCTTGATGTACCAATGGCTGTAGCAGGTGTTGTTTTCAGCAATTCAATTTTTTCTTGTGGTTCTTTATTGAAATCAACAAAATCTTCGTTTAAGAATCCTGCTGTACCACCTAGTGCTCCGTATATAGCTTCTATTTCTTCATTTTTCTTGGCTTCCATAATAGCACCATATAAAGAAGCGTTTATTACTACTGTAGGTCCGCCGCCATGGACGATTAGCATATTGCTCATTTGATGTTTCCTCCTTTTGTACCAAACGTTTGGATATATGATAAAAATTATGAGAGCTATATGGTATCATTAATTTATAGCTCTACAACTTTCTCTTTCAATAATTGTAAAAGGTACGTTGACACGTACAGGTAAAGTATGACCATTCTCAATCTTATCTATAAGCATTTTGACTGCAAATTTTCCTAATTCAACTTTTGGTACCTTTATGGTTGTTAATCCTGGTGTTACATATTCTGATAGTTCAATATCGTCAAGTCCTATTATTGAGATATCTTCTGGTACTTTTATATTGTTCTTATGAAGTGCTTTCATTGCTCCAATAGCAACTAGGTCATTAGCACAGAAAATTGCTGTTGGAAGCTTATCTTTTCCTAACCTTTTAATCATGTTGTCCATTCCAGTAAATCCATCAGCTGTAGATAGTTCTACATCTTGGATATACTCTTTTTTTACAGGTATTTCTTGTTTATTCATTGTATCCAGATAACCTTCGTATCTATGCTCATTTACTACATTTTCTAATTCTTTTGTTGAACCGATAAAACCAATCTCTCTATGATTCAAACTAATTAAATATTCTACTGCTGCCATTGCTCCTTTATAACCGTCACATATAACTTCATCAAACCCTGCATCAACATAGTTGACTCCTGTATAAACGATATTCTTGATATTCTGTTTCAAGAAGTTAAGAACATCTTCGCTGAATCTTCCAAGTATAACGGCTCCATCAACTGGATTGGATGTCAAGTTATTGTATAATGATGAAAATGACATGTCACAGGATGAAAATGAGTATCCGAGTATATATCCCCTTTTTGATACTTCGTCCTGTATACCTCTGGCTATTTGTGAGAAGAAAGGATCGTTATATGTGTCTTTGGTTGATGTAAAGATACAACCGATAGCTCGTGTATTAGTGTTTTCTATTATGCTTTCTTGTCCTTTAATCAAATTTCTTGCGTTTTGATTAGGTACATAGCCTAGTTCTCTTACTATTTTCCAAACTTTATCCTGAGTTTCTTTACTTGCTGGTTTATTAGTATCGTTATTGATAACTCTGGATACAGTAGATATTGAAACTTGTGCTTTTTTAGCAATCTCTTTCAATGTTACGGACATTTGTAATTCCCCAATTCTTTTTGTAAAAACTAATCCAATCGTTTGGATTAAGTTTATTATATCATTGGAGTTTTTTGTTGTCAATTAAATTAAATGATAGTCATTTAAATAGGTTGATTAATATTTTATGTTGGTAGTAAGTTTGGATATAATCATGGTGGTAAGTCAGAAAAATTGTTTTGTTCTGACGAGATATTTGCAATATAGTATATGTATATGTTCCGCCAGCAAATTACTCGTCCTGAGTAAATAGCTGGGTTCGGCGTCCATGCCTCACTACTCCACATATACATATACTATATTGCTTGTAGTCTTGTGGTATAGGTTACAAAACATTTTTTCTTCTTACGTACATGATTTTTGGCTAACACAAATAGGCGATTATGAGCTACTCACTGACGAAGGGAGTATAGGGGTATGTGAAGTCGCGTAACATACCCCTTTACTTCCTGACCGTCTACGAGGGAGGTAAACAAACCACTAATTCCAAAGGCTCATCTAACTCATTGACCCATGTGAGGACTTTAGCCTCGTAAGGCAAGAACAATTCATCTCCTTGATTTAATTCTACTTCTTCCCCATTACATAATAGCTTTCCTTTACCTTTTAGGACTGTTACAACAGCAAAGTTATTGGCTTTATTGAATGATAGAGTTTTTTTGACCACTATTTTTTCCATAGTAAATAGTGGAGTATCTTTTTCAGATATAAGGCTTATAACGGTAGCGTCATCATTGTCTAATAGGATACTAGGTTCTAGTTTATATTTTTGTGCTGTCTTTTCATGGCTTAATCCTTGGAAATTAAAGCAATCAAACATTTTATGGAAGCCTAATCCTTGATGGCAGGAAAAGGCATCTATTTCACGACCATCTGGGGCAGTTTTTTCTACTCTTATTGTATAATCTGTGGGCTCTTGTATTTCTATAAGGAAGCAACCAGAACCGATAGCATGAGGAACTCCTCCTTCTATTAGAAATACGTCTCCTTCTTTTGCTGGGAATTTGTGCATAGAGTTTTCTAGGGCTTTTATGTCCTGAGTCTCAAACAGTTTTATATATTCTTCTTTTTTGATACCTTCTTTGAAGCCAATAAGTATATAAGGGTCTTCACCATCAATATTTCGTCCACCTATGATATACCATGCTTCTGTTTTGCCGAAGGGTGAGTTGAATAATTTTTTTGCAGTTTCTTTATTTGGATGTATTTGGATTATTAGTCTAGAATAGGCATCTAGTGCTTTTACTAGTATAGCTAAGCTTGTACCATATTTTTTGTAATGGTTTGCGCCAAGGAAATCTTGTGGTGATGACTCTATTACTTCTTTTAAGGTAACAGTATTGCCTTCTATCATTAATTTACTCAGACCTTCTTTATCATTGATTTCTTGGCTTCTTATATTAATCAATGAAGCTATCCATCTTTCTCCATAATGATTATCTTTGGGGTTATCATTCCCTTCCCATTCATCAATGGATTTTCCGCCTATAAAGGGTCTGTATACTCGGTTGCTCATTAACTTGAGGGGTATTTTTGATAATTTTTTATAATCCATAGGTTTCCTCCTTATTCAAATAGACACTCCAATTAATCCATTCTATCTAACATCTGTTCATTAAGTTGTTCCAAGGCTCTGATGTTATTTTCGCTTATCTACATCTATGGAATCTTTATGGAGCAGATTCTTGATTCTCCTAGAGTGTCAGGTTTTATATTTGAATTGTACCAAATAAAACAAATAAATAAAATAATAGATTTTAATATAAATATTATAAAAAATTAATTGGGCAATTAAAAACAGCTTCATTTCCACAAAGCAAGAAATCAAACTGTTTATATACAAGTTACAATCATAACTGTATTCATATTACTCTATATTATTTATTTTCCACTATTATTGTATACTACTCTACCTTCAACAATAGTATAAATGACATCATAATTCTTATCCATAATTACAATATCAGCATCTTTATCTATATCCAAAGAACCTTTATCATTATCTATATTAAGCATCTTGGCAGGATTGATTGTTATCATTTTTATACATTCTTCTATAGGTAATCTAGTGAACTCCATTAGATTTTTTAATGCTTTATTCATTGTCAATGTACTGCCTGCCCGCGAATCTCCATGTACTAATCTAGCATCTCCATCTACAACAATAATATCATTAACTCCCAATTTGTATTTACCATCTGGCAATCCAGCAGCCATAACACTATCTGTTATTCCTATTACTTTGTCTATACCTTTTGTTTTGATCATCAATCTTACTATTGCAGGATGCAAATGAAGTCCATCAACTATAGCTTCACAATAAGCATCACTTTCCAATGAGGCACCAAGAATTGATGGATAATGCTGATGTAACTGTCTCATACCATTGAATGTATGTGTAATACGATTAGCTCCTTCTTCTATACACATCATACAATCCTCATAGGTAGCTCCAGTATGTCCTAGAGAAACTACTACCTCTTTGGATACAGCATATCTTATCAAACCAAGAACTCCTGGATTTTCTGCTGCTACAGTAATTGTTTTAATATTATCATTAGACTTCTTTTCATACTCCATAAACTTTTCTATGGAAGAATCAACAATCAGATCATCAGGCATTGCACCCTTGAATTCATGGGATAAAAATGGTCCTTCAAGATGTATACCTAATATTTTGGAACCACTTTGTTCTTCCATGACATTTCCTATGATTTCAACTACTTCACATGTCTTCTCATGGGTATCAGTAAGAAGTGTGGGAAGATACCCTGTGACTCCTTTTGAAGCAAAAAATCCAGAAAGCTCTTTTAGTTCTTTTTCATCAGCAAGGTTAGTGTCTATACCATTTCCTCCATGGGTGTGAACATCAATGAATCCTGGTAATACATACATTTCCTCTGCATCAATTATTTGATTATCATGGACACCTTCTACATTGAAATCTTTTATTTTACCATCTTTAATGAATATATTTTTTGTTATGATTTTTCCTTTTACTAAAACATTTCCATTTTTAATAATCATTTGGAATCGTCTCCACTTTTTATTTTAATATGATTGCTTGAGATAAATTCCTTGGACTATCCAGATCTAATCCTTTACTAATAGCACAATAATATCCTAGAAGCTGTCCAGATATTGCAACTAATGGTGTAATCAGATCAGCATTATATCCACAATCTAACTCAATATAGTAATCGGCACATTTCTTGGTTTTATTAGTTAGTTTATCTCCAATAATAAATATTCTACCGCCATACTCTTTCATTTCTTCCATTAATGCAACTTCTAATTCTTCACACTCTTCTGTAATATATTGAGTTATTAATGTTTTATCATCTACTAGAGCCATTGGTCCATGTCTATATTCTAAGCTGTAGTAAGCTTCTGAATTAGATATAGCCATTTCTTTTATTTTATTCATTGACTCGTTGGCTATACCATATAAGCTGCCTTGACCAAGAGTTATGTATAGATTGATATCATTATTCTCTTTAATTATTTGTTTACATATGTCATTGATATTATCCATAACCTTACTACAATTTTCTGGCATACTGACTAACTTGTTCACCAACTCTTCTTTTCCTGCAACTGTCAAAGCAAGGATCTGATTCATGAATACCATACTTGTGAAAGATTTTGTCATTACGATACTTTTTTCTTTTGCCTTTGGTGATAGGATATAATAATCATTATACTCTTTACTGTTCTCGTCACAAGTTACTGCTAAAGTCTTAACATTATCTAATAGTCTTACTTTATTTATTGCCATCTTCACTTCTGTTGTATCACTTCTTCTTGTAATAGGTATAACAAGGCTTCTTTTACCTTTTACATATAATTCTGGTGTTAGATATAACTCTGAACAAGGTACAGCTTTTGCTGTTATATCATTGTATTTAGAAAATATAGTAGCTGAAGTCTGTGCTAAATATAAGGAAGTACCACAACCAGTAAAAATGACTTCATCTGGATTAACTTCACAAAATGCTTTCTTGATTGTTGCTGTTATAGTATCTAGAGTCTCAACAACTCCCCTGAACGCTTCTCCTTGTTGGAATATTTCCTTGATTGTGTGTTGCCCTAATTGTTTTTCCATGTTTTTCCTCCTTGAAAATTAAATATTATATGTACATAACTATATATATTGAACTTAACATGTGGCTTAGCCCTTGACAGAACCAGCAGTCAATCCTTGTATCATATATTTTTGCAGGAATATAAATAAAATAAGTAATGGTATACTTGCCATAACAGAAACAGTCATAACATTGCCCCAGTCATAAGAAAGCTCACCAAGATATCTCATTGATATACCATTTGATAAAGTACGGATTTTGTCATCTGTAATAAGTGTTAAACAATATAGATAATCATCCCAAGCTATAAGAAATGTATATAAACCTATTGCTAGAATTCCTGGGCTGCATAATGGTAGAATAACCTTGAATAATGTTGATAATCTTCCACAACCATCTATATATGCCGCCTCTTCCAATGCTCTAGGAATGTCATCAAAAAATCCTTTCATCAGCCACATGCAAAATGGTACATTGGCAGCTGTTAATGTGAGTATTACCGCAGTTCTTGTATTAAGTAATCCAACATTCTTGAATGTAGAATAAAGAGCAGTGATAATACCTACTACAGGGAATATTGAAACTGATAAAAATGCCATTATCAGAATCTGACTTCCTTTGAATTTGAATCTTGAAAAAGAATATCCTGCTAGAATAGATATAATAATCGTAAATAATGTTGTCAATCCAGCAGTTATGAAGTTGTTAAAATAATAAGTCATGAATAACTTATCTTTAAATATATTTAAATAATTACTTATAGTTGGCTTATGAGGTATCCACTCTGGTGGTATTTTATATATTGCAATATTATCCTTGAATGAAGTTACAAACATCCATAATATGGGACCAACCAAAAATACTAATAATATCACTAAAATTGTATAAGATCTCGCTTTCGGCTTACTATTCATATTTTCACTCCTTAATCTCTTGCTGTTTTGAAGGCTTTGTTATAAACAGCCGAGAAAACTATTAAAATTATCAACCATATAGTTGAAACAGCTGCCCCTTTACCGAAGTTCAGATTTACAAAGGAATTCTTGTATGTCATTATTGCAAGGGTAGTTGTCTTATTAACTGGTCCTCCCCCTGTCATTATCCAGAACAATGGGAATTGCTTGAAGTTGGTGATTATAGAAATTAGTAGTGTGGATTTAATTACATTACTTAACATTGGTAAAGTCACCTTGAAAAAACATTGTCTGGAATTAGCTCCATCTATAGTAGCCGCTTCATATAAATCGCTAGGTATTCCCTGCATACCAGCCAATAACATAATAGTGATGAATGGTATTTGTCTCCATACTGATGCAGTGACTACACTGTAGAGAGCGTATTTCATACTAGCAACCCAATTAATCGGGTCAGAGATTATATTTAGTTTCATCAAAAGATAATTAAGTACACCATATTGTGGCTGGAATATCCACATCCATAATAGACCTGTAACAATGGTTGGTATAATCCAAGGTAAAAGCACAACACTTCTCAGAACTGCTCTACCTTTAACGTCTTTATTAAGTATATTGGATAATATTAAACCTATAACAAATATCAAAGCTACTGTAATTATCATGAATTTGAAAGTTGTTCCTATGGCAGTGAATATTTCTCCTTCTTGGAATAACTCCTTGTAATTAAGAAAATCATTCCAATAATAATCTGCATTAGCTTTTAGTTTATAATTAAAGAAACTCATAATGACTGATTTGGCTATAGGAAAAAACGTTGTGAAGCCTACTACTATTATTGCAGGCAACAATAACATAATGGCGAATATACGATCGTGTTTTTCCCTACCCAATTTCTTAAAAAATCTACGAGTAGATTTTTTATTGCCCTCACTTGCTGCTTTCATATCAATTAGTCACTTCCTTTGCTAGAATATTTATAACCTGTTAATTTATGGGGCTGTATAGCCCCATAATCATCACTTCTCCTATTTTAGAACTTGCTTCAACTTGTCATCCAATTTCTTGACAACATCTTCAGGGCTTTCATTTCCAATAGTAACCCTTTGTGCTGCGGAAGTTATTTCAAGTAATGCATTCTCCATGTCAGAATGTTGTTTTGCAAGTGCTATTACTTGTGTCATACTATCCTTGACTGGATCAATGAAATTATCATTAAGGTTAAGTGATTCATTAACTGATTTTCTAGCAACTATAAAAGGTAATGTTGTATTATAATACTCTTCTAGAACTTCTTTTGAAGTGATATACTTAACAAATTCAGCAGCCTCTTTTTTATGTTTTGAGTCTTTCATTATATGTAATTCATGTGCAGCTAGTAGACTTGCTCCATCTGTTGCATCTGTTGCTGGTATCATGGCTACTGCAAGACTGTCTTTTATCTCTGGATTGATTCCTACGACACCACTTGTTCCCCATACTTGGTCAAAATACATTCCTAATCTACCGATAGCCATTAAGTTTCTTAGATCCTTTAATTTAGCAGCTTCAGGATTAAGACCTTTTTCTTGTACTTCTTTATAGAATTTTAGAGCATCCAGATTACCTTTTGTATCAACTTCCACTTCACCTTTATCGTTATATATGTTTCCTCCAAAAGTCAACATTGTACTTAATACGTTTTCACCACTGACAGGTACAGAAGCCGTTGAAGAACCTAGACCAAATACCTTATTTCCATCTTTATCTTTAAGCTCTGATATTTTTTCAGCATATTTTATCATTTCTGCATATGTTTTTGGTGGTGCATTAGGATCTAACCCTGCTTGTTCAAATAAATCTTTATTGTAGACTAAAAGAAAAGTACTACATATCCAAGGTGCCCCATATAATTTACCACCATCTGACATTGCTTTTCTAACACCATCATAGATATCATTAACATATTCTGCTCCTAATAAATCATCAAGAGGCTCAATGAATCCAGAATTAAGATATGAACTGAAAGCAGAAGACTCCCCGTGTACAACATCAGGAGCATCACCTGAATTAGCTTTGATTAATATTTGTTGCTTAAGATCCCCATAAGGATAACTGACAAACTCTACTTTTACATCTGTTTTTGCTTCAAAATCCTGTGCCATTTTAGTATAAAATTTCTCCGTTGCTTTTTCTAAAAGGCCATATGTTGCAAATTGAATAGTTACTTGTTCATTAGAACTTGAATCATTTCCCCCATTATCACTCTCTTTAGCTTTATCATTATCTTTATTTCCACATGCAGCTAAAGAAAACACCATAACAAAAATCAAAATACCCATAGTCATTGTTTTAAAAAACTTTTTAGACATATTAACACTCCTTTTAGTTATAATTTTAAAATTTATAATGATAGACATATTACTTGAATATATCTCACCACTTCAAAGAAAGCGTAAAAATATTTATTTTGTTTCTAATGAATCTGTTATGTAAAATAATATATACACTCGTATGTACACACCCCAAAAAAATATATAATTCTACTGTGTCATAGATTTTGTGGTATTACCTATAATTAGATCAGTATCTATATCTATGTCTTTTACTACTTTTCCTTCTATCTTATCAATTAATAATTCCAATGCTGCCCTGCTTATTTTTTTTCTTGGAATTTCAACAGTAGTTAATCTAGGAACCATATATTTTGCTATAGTCGTATCGTTATATCCTATAATCGATACATCTTCTGGTACTTGCAGATTAAGGGATTTGACTGCACTCATTACAATATAAGCATGCATATCGTCATTCACCAAAATCGCAGTAGGTCTATCCTTAGATTGAAATAACTTATAACTTTTTTCAAAAACATCCTTGTAACCATTTGCACCTTGAATAATATAATCTTTGTTAAGCACCATGTTATACTTCTCATGAATCTCAGCATAACCTTTTACTCTTAGGTCATTATAATCTATGGTATCCTGCTCTTTCAGACTTGAATCAACAAAAGCAATTTTTGTATGACCTTCCTTAACTAGATGCTCCATCGCTTTTAGAGTTCCACCATAAATATCTATATTAACAAATGTGATATCTTTTGAAATATTCTCGTGTATCCTATTTCCAAACAAAATAGTAGGAATACCAATATCAGGAAACTTATTGATTAATTCTCCTTCTAATATATCAGTACTTATTATAGCCCCATCAAACTGTCTGCTGATTAACTTATTAATATATTGTTCGTCTCTTCTAGTGTTACAAAAAGAGATTATATAGCCTCTTTCATTGGCTATGTCTTCCATATCCATAACAATCTTAGCAAAGTGTTCATTACTTATATCATCACAAATAAATGCTATATGATAGCTTTTTTTGCATTTCAATCCTAATGCAACGGTATTAGGGTGATAACCTAACTCTTTTATTGCTTGTAGAACTCTTTCTCTTTTATCTTTACTAACATATCTATTATTATTAGTAACATAAGAAACAATAGTTGGTGTTACTCCTGCTCTATCTGCTACATCTTTTCTCGTAACTCTTTTACCACTCATATAAATCGCCCCACTTACCAATACATCAATATATCCTATTTTTTATTTTTACATATGTATTTTTTGTATATTTTTTATAAAATTCTAAGGTTTTGCTTATGTTAAAATGATTATATCACAAATTTTATAGTTTGTACACACGAATGTATATATTTTTTTAACATCTTCTATTGTTTTTTAATAAATCCTTATAATAAGCCATTTTAGTAGTCATATAAAAAACCATATATAATATTAAAGTTATAAATCCTTTATAAGAATTTGTATAACCCTCTATCATATATGGTCTATCTATCAATTACTAATATGGTTTCCTTGCTACATATCTAGAAATAGTTATCTTGGCATCATCATGTTCCTGCAAGAAACTAACTGGGAACTTAGCTGTTACATCACCATAGATAGCTCGTCTTACAACTGCTCTATGCCAATCTCTAAACATATACAAACGTATCTTTTTTGCACTAAGAATCTCTTTCATACCAATAGTTATACACCATTTTGGCAATGACTGTATAGCTCCACCTAATGCACCGGCAGCATTAATGGTTCTAGTTTCCCTTGATATCTTAAGAATTCTAGTACCTATATTACGAAATTCCTGATCTATTATATTTTCACTTTCTTCTGGTGGCTCATTAAAAGCAACATGTCCATTGATACCTACTCCACCAAAACATATATCAACTCCACCAAGCTCCTGAATCTTCTCATAGATTTCCTTTTCTTTTCCTGGTTCAGGGAAGAATCTATGGTCCTCAGGTACATTCAACTCTTCATCAATCTTACCATATAATTCTCTGTACATGAAACCTTTAAAGCTAAGAGGATTGTCCATATCAATCATGGTCATGTCATCATTAAGATATTCATCCATATTGAATATGTATAGGTTATTAAGATTCAGACGATATTTATTTACAATCCTAACAAACCTTTTATACTGACCTACTGGTCCTACTGGACATATAAATACAGTATTTTTACCTTTTTCATTATTTTCTTTTATAGCATCAAACATAGCCCAAGCCATATCATGATACATATCGTCCTCTGTATCCATTATCTCCAATGGAATCTTACTGTTTTCCCCTAATTTGTCTTCTCCAATTGTGTAATAATCCTTCATTGTAAAGCCTCCTTGTGATTTTTTTACTTTAAAATATGTCTTTATAAACTAATGTACCAGCTGAAACTCCATCTACTATGTCAGCATCTTGTCTATGTACAAATAATGTATCTTCACCTACCAAATTGAACAGCTGATCTTTTGCATATAATTCAATTCTATCTGTTATATTGTCTCTGTATCTAAAAAACTCGCCTGAAAGAATAACCATATCAGGATTAAGTATATTGATTATATTAGATACACCAAGACCTAGTGTTTTTTCAGCCTTATCCAAAACATTGCTACATAATTTATCATTATTAGAAGCACACTTGTTTATTAATTCAAATGTAATTTGGTCATAATCTTCTCCGATATAATCTGTTATTATACTCTTCGTACCTCTAACCAATTCATCTTCCACTTCTGTTTCTATGGCTTCTGTACCACAATATGCCTCCAAACAGCCTTTTTTACCGCATGTACAGAGTCTGCCATCTTGTTCTATTTTTTGATGCCCTATCTCACCTGCAACACTATTTTTACCCCTTAGTATGTTTTCTTCAACAATGATCCCACTTCCTACACCTTGATTGCACATGATGTAAATGATGTTTCTATATCCTTTGCCATAACCATACCAATATTCACCTAGAACAGAGATATTAGCGTTATTATCAATATAAACAGGCAACTTGAAAATTTCCTCAAGGTACTCCTTAAGATTAATCTGTCTTGGTTCTTTATTTATGTTGAAATCCATTAGTATCCCTGTCTTGTAATCAACAGTACATGGAACACCAATTCCAATTCCTAATATTTTATCTTCATCAAGTCCAGATTGGGAAATCAATTTTTCTATTACTGTTTTTACATTATCAAGGAGTTCTTTTTCTTCTTTTATGTATCTTACGCTTTCTTCTTTTCTAGCAATTATATTTCTATTAATATCAAGAAGCGATCCTTTTATGAGGGTTCTAGTGATATCCAAACCTATACAGTAAAAAGCTTTTGGATTCACCTTCAAGAGAATGGGTTTTCTACCTACTGTCGTATTATCAGTTCCAGCTTCACCTGTTTCAAGTAGAATGTCACTTTTAATCAGTTCATCTACTATCCTAGTCACTGTTGGCTTAGATAATGCTGTATTATTCCATACATCAGTTCTTGATACAGGTTCATTTTCTCTAATATAATTAAGGAGAACCTTTCTATTTCCATCAATAGATTTATTATTTATCTTCAATATATCACCCTCCTTTATTTCACTACGAAACTATTATTTATGAATATATCAATTATAACTATAAGCTACTTATTTCATAGTCAGATATTTAACTTTATATAATCAAAATATCATAATACAATATACTTGTCAAGGTATTTGGCTCATAATGAAACTAATTATAATTAAAGTATCATTGATTCAACTAAAAATGATTCAACCTTATATGCTTAAGCATTAAAACCATTGTAAAAAAAGGTTAGCTCATCAACACTTTAATCAATAAAATGTTATGGAACTAACCTTATTCCTGTTTTGGTTTACATAATACTATTTACTTTAAGTAATCTCCTTCGTATCTATTCTTTATAATATTGAAATTGCCATTATGAGCATCTAATGTAAGATTGATGATACCATCTAGATTACTAATATCTTCATAATCATAATGCCAAGTTCCATCAATCTTGAAATCAATATGTACAGTTACGTTTTCAATGTCTCTATCATCCAGATTGGTTATTTCTATAACAGCTGGTCCGTTTTTACTTGAATTCAATTTCAAGAAATCTCCAGCCCAATGAGTTAATGCATTATTTCCTCCATTAGCCTTTAGATAAGTTTGTTTTGTATTATCAAAAGTATCTAGATATTCATAATCATAATGTTTCTTTCCATCAATATAGAAATCAATTCCAAGTTTTACATCTGTTATCTCCCTATCATCTGTTTTAGAGATATTTATTTGTTCCCCTCTATAATCAATTCCCCTAGCACAATTTATCCCTACACCACAACCCTGTGAAAATGGGTTTTTATCTCCTGTTACTCTAACCTTAATCTTATGTGTCCCAGGCGCTAACCTTTTACTGCTGAATATATAAGTATCCTCTTTGCTGACTTCTGAGAATAGATCAATCCATATTTCTGCTCCATCATCTACTGAAACACCTACCATACCATAATCTCTGCCCTTGTTTCCATATAACTTGACTCCAGTTCCTTCAAAAGTAAACTCTGCATAACTATCTCTTACATCACTTATATGATTACCGTTTTCATTATTCCAGTTTCCTACATAATTGAACTCATTGATATCTATTCCAACAATATTATTATCTACTTCTTTTACTTGCCCCAATGGTATGTAATCTATATTTGATACAACATATGTAGTTATTGATTTAGCTTTTGCAATAGCTGTCAATTGTTTGTTTGATATGAATGCATCTTCAATATGAGCTAGATTTTCCTGTGAAGATGTTCGATGTACAACTGCATACTCATCCATCTCATTGAATTTTGATAGATCATAATTATAATTAATATCACTATCAGTATTATTCAGCATCAATATAACAAGCTTCTTACTATCTTCATCATATGCTCCAATAGCATCCTTGCTGCCTATATCTATTAATTTATAGCCTGCTCTGATGAATTTGGAAAATTGACCATATGTATAATATTGTTTTTTGATCCAATATTTATATGATGTATCTTTATAATTAGCATGAATGAATCCCCATGCATCATCTCTATCTTCTTCATTTTCTACTGGCTGCCAATAAAGCCAAGCATCTGGTTTCATCTCTCTCAAATCATTAATGATTATTTCAGCAAGTTTAGTACCATTCTCAATATTATTATGATCATTACCGTCACCACAGCCAAACTCAGACATCCATAGTCGTTTGCCTTCCTGTTCCACAAAAGCATTGACGCCTCTTCTATTATCTCCACTATATGAATGAACATTCAATTGGGAAAGATAACTTTTTGTAATATCTTCATAATAATCATAATGGTCATCTAATTTGTCTATACTCCATACGTCCATAGCTGTTAATTGAGTATCCAATCCATTTTCTTCAATCTTGTCATGCAATGATTTCAATATATCATTTTGTGTATCCCATATTATCATACCTTCTTGAGGACGTCCTTTCATCCAAAACCCATCTGGTTCATTAAAAGGTTCCAATGAGCGAAAATCTATACCCCAGTAATCTCTGGCATGTTTAACTACTTGAACTAGATACTCAGCAAATGCGTCTGTATACTCTGGTTTGAAATTAGGTAGGGATAAGACATTACCTGCTGTACAACCAGATTTTGTCATCCAGTATGGTGCTGAATTAGCAAAAGCTTCAAATATATTGACACCTTTATTCTTAGCTATTTGAAGCATATCCCTCTGCCCTTCATCACCATTCCAGTTCCATACCCCTTCTTCTGGTTCATAACCCTCCATCTCTGCATTAAGAAAACAACCTGAATTCATATGATCGTGAGTAGGATTATCTCCTGCTCCTATATTGAAACGGACAATATTCATATCCAAACCATTATCACCAAAAAGAAGCTCTCCTATCTCATCACGCTTATCCTCTGGCCAATTTCCAATAGTATTGCCCCACCATGCAAGATTAATCCCCCAACCTTCCAGTGTTTGAAATTGTATGTTAGGATCTATTTTTACTACTGATACATCCTGAGCATGAACCTCTTCCACTGGTATTACTATCCCACTTAATGTTAAGACTACAGTTAAAACACAAATTATTGATGTTATCTTCCTAATCTTTTTCATAATATACCTTCTCCTTATTATATTAATAAAAATGATATCACTTTTTAAAAACATCGATTCAATTTTAACCTTTAACAGCTCCAGCTACAATGCCTTTCACTATATACTTCTGCATAGCAAAATAAAATATCAATATAGGAATCATAGCAAGTATAAACGCTGCAAATGCCAGATTCATCTGGGTATTGTATTTGCCATAGAAATAGAATTGCGTTAATGGTAATGTTCTTATCTTAGTATCCTGAAGGAATAATAATGGAAGGAAAAAATCATTCCAGATCCACATAGTATCAAGTACCAAAATAGTCATGGTAATAGGTTTCAATAATGGAAAGACAACTTTAAAAAATATTTGAGGTGTAGAAGCACCATCTATAGTAGCCGCTTCTTCCAACTCTTTTGGAATACCTTTTACAAATCCTGTATAGAGAAATACAGCTAAATGTACACCTAAACATATGTATATAAGAATAATACCCCATCTGTTGTTTACCAATCCAAATTTTCTCCCCATCTTATACAAAGGTATCATAATAACTTGAAAAGGCACCATCATACCTGATACAAACAATACATAAATGAAATTATAGAATTTCTTGTTACTTCTTGCTATAGCATATCCTGCCATAGAAGTAGCCAATACAATAAAAACAAGAGAAACAGAAGTAACAATAAAACTATTCTTGAAAGCTAAAGAGAAATTAGTGATTTTCCATGCATTAATAAAATTATCTAATCTAAATACTTTAGGTAAGCCATAAAATGACTGAAATGTTTCCCTAGGCGTCTTAAAAGCCATCAATACAGTTATATAAAAAGGCCAGATAGTAACTATCGCCAATATTATAGTTATAATACGTGGTAATATCTTAGATAGATGGATTCTTTTTCCTTCCATATTACATCTCCACCTCTCTTTTCCTAAAGAATTTCAGTTGTAGCATAGCCATAATAATCAATATCAATAAGAATATAAAAGACATAGAAGAACCATAGCCAGCTTGATTATTGGTAAATGTAGTTTCCCAAAGATATGTACTAAGAACATCTGTACAATGTCCTGGTCCTCCCGATGTTGTAACAAAAACCAGATCAAATACCATCATAGCCTGTTTTACTACAAGGACAAAATTTATTGTAATAGCTGGTCCCAGCATAGGAAGAGTAATCTTGAAAAATGATTGTAGATGATTAGCTCCATCAACTTTTGCACTCTCATATATATCTTCAGGTATACTCTGGAGTCCTGCTATATAAATAACCATTGTAGTCCCGGTACATAACCACAATTGTATAATTATTAATGCAATCATTGCCATGTCAGGATTTCCTAGTGGACTAGAAGTGAACTTCAGGTTAAGCATATCATATAATGCAGGTATCCCATCACTATACACATATGTCCATATGAATCCAGCCAATACAACACTTAGCACTGCTGGCATAAAAAAAATGGTTCTGAAAAAATTATTTACCCTAGAACTTTTGTTCAATAACACAGCCAACAAAAGTCCAAATACATTTTGAAATATCGCTACTCCAAGAGTGAATTTCAAAGTATTGAGTAACGCATTATAAAACAATTCATCCTGAAAAAGAGTTATATAATTTTTGAACCCTACAAAATCATAACTCTTCTGAATACCATCCCAATTCGTTAATGTAAGTATAAAACCTTGAATCACAGGTATTATAATAGATATTGTAAATAGAAATAGTGAAGGAAGAATAAATATGAAAAACCAACGTTGTCTGCTACTTTTTTTGGATGTTCCCATTATATCACCACCTGTATGAATAGAAGGGGCTACCTCAATTATAATATATCTTGTGTACCCCCTTCTTTTATGTTCAACTAATTATTTTTCTAATTATTTAATGTTCTCTGCATAAATTTGTCTTGAGCCTCTAATACTTCATCAACAGTTTTACGATCTATAAGATATTCGATTATATACTTGGTAATCTGTCCATCCCAATTTCCTGATAGTTGAGAAAGATAAGGCTGTGCATCATATATTTGACCATTATTGAAATAAGGTTCTATATCAGCAAGACATGGTGCAAAACTTAGACTTGAATCTTTTAC